>URJD01000068.1 GCA_900548075.1 uncultured Collinsella sp. | reverse complement strand
TCATGACGGGAGCGACGTCGCCGATGACGATGTAGCTCACGCCGCCACGGGCCAGGCGCTCGTAAAAAGCCAGGCTGCGCTCGCCAATGGAACCGTCGCGCTCCTCGTAGCCGGTGGTCAGCGGCGGGAACATAATACGGTTCTTGAGCTCAAGGGGGCCAACCGTAATTGGCTGGAGCAGCTTGGATGCAGGTGCGGTCATGAACATTCCTCTCTTGTAGGCGCGGCGGCGATGATGCCGCGTAGTTCTCTAGAGGATATGGCATGGGAATACAACAGCGCAACGGAAATCGGCGGACAGCAGGTAGCGGCAGGTGGATGGGGATGGGCGGGGCGGCCCGTCGGTTTATCTCAATCTGTAACAGTTACGCGGCAAAACCGGGTCTTACTGTTACAGATCGAGATTTTGTTTGAGAGGCCGAGAATTGGACCGAAAACACGGTCCCGAAATAACAAAAAAGCTCGCCGGCTAGGCCGACGAGCTGCAAGTTCTTGGTCGCGGGGGCAGGATTTGAACCTACGACCTCCGGGTTATGAGCCCGGCGAGCTACCAGACTGCTCCACCCCGCAATGTCTGGGCGCCTCATGTGCGCAAGAAAGAATATTACGCGGGAGTTCGGTAAACGGCAAGGAAAATCTCGTAGAGCATAATTCCTTCATATTTAAACCCCTCAGCCCCTATCACCGTAAACGAATCGCAGCCGAGCGCCGTCGGCGGCGCGTATACAATGGTGCGCGTCCTTTTATGCCAACACCGGGAGTAGACATGCTGCTCGCTATCGATATGGGAAACACGCAGACGGCCATGGGCCTGTTTGACGGAGACGAGTTGGTGCAGTCGTGGCGCATGCCCACCGACCGCTCCTATACCGCCGACGAGATCCATGTGCGCCTGATGGGTTTCTTCAAGATGTACGGCCTTTCGCTCGACGCGGTCGACGCGATCGCCTTTGCAGGCGTGGTGCCGCAGCTCTCGCGCGAATGGCACGCCGTGGCCGACCGCATTGCCGCAGACGCCATCGTCATCGGACCGCAGACGGCCGCGGTGACCAAGCTGCGCGCGGCGCGTCCCCAGGCCGTAGGCGCCGATCGCGTCGCTAACGCCGTTGCGGCCGAAACTTTCTACGGCGCGCCGGCAATCGTGGTGGACTTTGGCACCGCGACCAATATCGACGTCATCGATGAGGACGGTTATTACATTGGCGGAGCGATTGCGCCGGGCATCCGCATTTCGATGGACGCGCTCGCCGCCCGAGCCGCCAAGCTCGCCAGCGTTCCGCTCGAGGCGCCCGAGCACGCCATCGGCCGCGATACCGAGGAGTGCATCAAGGTCGGCGCCGTGACGGGCGCCGCCGCCATGGCCGAGGGCCTGGTCGCGCGCATGAAGCGCGAGCTGGGCCGCGAGGATGCCACCGTTATCGCCACGGGCGGTCTCGCCGGCATCGTCGCCGATTCGACCGATGCCTTCGACGTGGTCGACGGACAGCTCACCATCAAGGGTATCTGCGAAATCTACCGCCGCATGCAGGAGTTAGCGTAGGCTCTGGCGAAGCCGAGACGCTACAGTCCGCGAATTCGTACAGCCTCGGGCGGAAACTCCTGCTCGCCGGCATCGGTCTTGATGGTCGCTCGGCCCCAGATGTCCAGGCCCGCAAACACACCGACCGCAAGCGGCAAACCGTTGGGCGACACCGCCGCAACTTGGCGGCCCAGCAGCGGCACCATGTCGAAGTACTCGCCCAGCACGGGAGCCAGCGGCCCTGCGGCGCCTTGCGGCGTGTTGGCAACAACCGCCCAGGCGTCCACGCGGGCCAGCACGGCGGCGGCCAGCGTCTCGACCAGCGCTTCGTCAGCCACGTCCACACCAAGCTCGCTCAGCGCCGAACGCTCAATATCCACCGTCACGGCACCGAACATGCCCGCAGCACCGGCACCACCGTTGACGGCGACGCGCGCGAACGACGTCTCAAACGCGGGCGCGCCGCACACAATGTCGCTCGGCCACCGAATACCTACCCTGCCGGCAAGGCCCAGCCCCGGTGCCGCAGCCGTTCCCACGAGCGCGTCCATCATGCCCATCGCGGCCACAAACGGCAGGCCATGGAAGGCGTGCATATTCACATCCGGACGCACGACCAGCGAAAACGCCAGCGAAGCGTTGCCCGCGCTCCATGCGCACCAGCCCGCGGACACGCCCTCGCGGCCCGCGTCACGTGCCGCGTCGAGCTCGGTGCCGGCGGCAACAGCATTCATCTCGATCATCTACATACGCCCCAATTCGCCCACGATATGACCCACGCGGTCCTCGGGCTCCTTGACCTCGACACCGTTGTAGCGGAAGAACCGCGCCGGGTCGTGCATCAGGTCCTCGAGCGGCACCAGCACAAAGTCGCGCTCGCCAATGAGAGGATGCGGCAGGCGCAGCTTTTTGCCGCCGTGGGTCTCGCCATCCATCCACAGCAGGTCCAAGTCGATGGTGCGCGGGCCGTTGGCCTTGGCCTTTTTGGAACGGTCGCGCCCAAGCTCGGCCTCGATCTTCATGAGCTCATCGAGCAGCACCAGCGGCGCCAGCTCGGTCTTGATCTCGATGACGGCGTTGGCAAACGCGTCCTGGCGCGTCTCGTAGGCCGGCTCGCTCTCGTAAATCTTGGAGGAGTTGGACACGCAGGTGAGTGGAATCTCGGCGATCATCTCGCGTGCGGCGCGGATGTTGTCGCAGCGATGCCCCAGGTTGGAGCCCACAGCCACAAACGCGCGGCGCGGCTGCGGCTTGGCAACCGCCCAGTAGCCGTTCAGGAACTGCGCAAAACCCGCGGCGTCGTGCACGCGCACGATGTTGGCACCGGCCTGGATGGCGCCCAGGCACACGCCAAACGTAGCGGCATCGCGCTCGACGGCCTCGGTCACGCCCGAGACGGCGCCCACAAAGCGCTTGCGCGACACGGCGCACATGAGCGGATAGCCCAGTGACGCCATCTTGGCAGTCTCGCGCTGGATGACGATGTCCTCGTTAGCCGACTTACCAAAGCCCGGGCCGGGATCGATGCAGATGCGGTCGCGCGACACGCCGGCATGGATGAGTGTGCGGGCCTGGTCGGACAGAAAGCCCATAACGCGGCGCATGATGGGCGCCGAATCGGGCAAGGTGAAGCGGCGGAGCTGCGAGGTGGGCACGTAGGCTTCCTCGCGGCGGGCGCTGCGGCGCATCATGGCGGCCAGGCGGTCATTGGACTCCGATTCGGCCTCGGTGGCTGCGGGCGCGGCCTCGGGCGCGGGCGCGACGGTCTCGGCGGCAGTAGCCTGCTCGGCGGCCGGCGTCTCCTGCTCGCTTGAAGGCTCGGGCGCGGGCTCCGGTTCGCCAAACGGCAGCGAGGGCTGTACCACACCGCCCGGGAGTTTGGCCTCCGCCTTGGGCTCGCCCAGCAACTTGCCACGACGACGGCGGCCCGGCTTTTCGGCCTCGCGCGCGGCCTCGGCAGCCGCCTCGCGCGCCTTCTCGGCAACAAACGCCGCGGCCGAGGTATCGAGCTGCACCGTCGCATGCGTGCGCGCAGGCGCGGCGACCTCGCCGGCATGCATCACGATGACGCCGCAAGTGCTCGTCTTAACAAACTCGATCATCTTGGGATCGGTGAAGCCCGTCACATCGTTGACGATCGAGGCACCGCATCGCACGGCAGCCTTGGCAACCGCCACATGGCGCGTGTCGATCGAGACGATGGCGCCCTCTTTGGCGAGCGCGCGCACGACAGGCAGCACGCGACGCGCCTCCTCGTCGGGGTTGACTGGGGTAAAGCCGGGACGTGTGGACTCGCCGCCCACATCGATGATGTCGGCGCCGGCGTCGAGCATCGCCAGGCCATACTCGATGGCGGCATCCGGATCGAAGTGCTCGCCGCCATCGCTAAACGAATCGGGCGTCACGTTGAGGACGCCCATGATGCGCGGACGGTCAAAGCTGAGCTCGTACTTTCCGCACCGCCATGTCTTGCTGTCGTTCGCCATGAACATCCTCCTAAAATGCCCGCGCCGCCGCGCTCGGGCGCTGGCGGCGGGGTCGCTTTGCAATCAGTCTTTCTATTGTATCCGCGCACGCGGGCTAGAACGCAAACGCGGCCGCGATGTCGCAAGAAATCAGCAGGTCGGCATTTGCATCCTGATCGGTGGGAGCAAGATTGCAAATGGCCAGCGTATCGCCGGTAAAGTATCGCGTAAGGCCCGCCGCCGGGTACACCACGAGCGAGGTTCCGCCCACAATGAGGGCATCGGCCGCAGCGATGGCGGCAACGGCGCCGGTCAGCACACGCTCGTCAAGCGGCTCCTCGTAGAGCACCACATCGGGCTTGATGCGACCGCCGCACGCGGGGCACACGGGCACGCCCTCGGCGTCCTCGTGCTCGCGCGAGCAAATCCACTCGGCGCTATAGACCGCGCCGCACGACTGGCAAATGTTTCGATGGACCGAGCCGTGCAGCTCGAACACGCGCCGCGAGCCGGCCGCTTGATGCAGGCCGTCGATGTTTTGCGTCACCACGGCACTGAGCTTGCCCGCGCGCTCCAGCTCGGCCAGCTTGGTGTGGCAGCGGTTGGGCTTGGCGCCAAGCGCGATCATCTTGGTACGGTAGAAGTCGAAGAACTCCGCCGGATGCGCCTCGTAAAAGCTGTGCGAGAGCATGGTCTCGGGCGGATAGGCAAATTGTTGATGGTACAGACCATCCACGCTGCGGAAATCGGGGATGCCACTTGCCGTGGAAACACCAGCGCCGCCAAAGAAGACCACGCGCTTGTGGGTGTCAAACAGATCCGCCAGCGCGGCGGAGGCCTGCCTGGGGTCCGATATTGCCTGCGTCATATGAGTCCTCCGTCCTTGTTAGTCGGGCAGCGTTGAGCGACGTCCCAGCATGCGGCCTTTAAGTCAGCATGCACGGAGCCCACCCCGCCCCTGTTGCGCTAATCTTAAGCCTGCCAACCCCGTCGAAAGGACACCATGCCTCAGACTTACACTTTCGCCTCGTGGAACGTCAACGGCCTGCGCGCCGTGCTCAAAAAGGACCCGAGCTTTATCCAGATCGCGCAAGAACTCGACGTCGATATCCTGGCGCTGCAGGAGACCAAGCTGCAGGAGGGCCAGGTCGATATCGACCTGCCCGGCTATCACCAAACCTGGAGCTACGCCGAGCGTAAAGGCTATTCGGGCACTGCGGTCTTTAGCCGCCAGGAACCGCTGCGCGTGCTGCACGCCGACGCGCTGCTACCCTACGCCGGCGAGGGCGAGGCGGCCGAGCTCGTCGCCCAAGCCGCAACCGAGGGCCGCGTCTGCGCGCTCGAGTTCGACAAGTTTTGGTTCGTGGATGTCTACACGCCCAACGCCCAAAATGAGCTCGCGCGCATCGATGTGCGCATGGCCTGGGATGATGCCTATCGCGGCTTTTTGACGGGACTCGAGTGCGAGACCGGCAAGACCGTAGTGACCTGTGGCGACTTTAACGTGGCGCACGAGGAAATCGACCTTAAGAACCCCAAGTCCAACCGCGGCAACGCCGGCTTTTCGGACGAAGAGCGCGGCAAGTTTACCGAGCTGCTCAACGCCGGCTTCACCGATACCTGGCGCGCGGCAAACCCCGACGTCGAGGGCGTCTACAGCTGGTGGAGTTACCGCTTTAATGCCCGCAAGAACAACGCAGGCTGGCGCATCGACTACTTCCTGGTAAGCGACGCAATCGCCGACAACGTACGCGACACCGGCATCCGCGGCGACATCTTCGGCAGCGACCACTGCCCCGTCACCCTCACGCTAGAGCTCTAGCGCCAAGTAATTCCTGGGGGACAGAGGAAAGCAGATCATGTGACCCCTCTCCCCCTATAAGTTGCGGTGGAATAGTTCCTGTTTGGGCAGCAAATAGCCAAAAACGAGAACTATTCCACCGCAAGTTCGTGTGGGAACGCGAAATGCCCTACAGTCCGTATTTCACGACGACTCGGTTGATGCGGCGACACCAGGGCTTGTACAGGGCGGCCAAAAACACACAGGTCGCGAGTCCGTGCGTGATATCGAACGGTACGGCGGCGGCAAGACGCGCCACGGCTCCCGCCCACGTGAGCGGCTGCACAAAACCGATGATGTCATAGGCGTTGATCACCACGCCGTACAGCAGACCCGAGGCAAAGCCATACGCCAACAGCGCCGGCATGCGCACGGTTCCATCCGCACGGTCAAACGCACCGGTATGCGCCAGCACACCGCCAACATAGCCAACCAGGCCCCAGGCATACATCTGCCACGGTGTCCACATGCCCTGTCCAAAAAAGAAATTGCTGGTCAGCGCCGCCAGCGCGCCAACCATAAAACCATTGCGACGGCCAAGCGTCACCCCCGCGATAATGGCGATAGCGCTCACCGGTTTAAAGTCGGGAATGGGCCCAAACAGGATGCGCCCCGCCGCCGCCAGCGCCGCCAGCACCAGCGTGGGCATAATCTGGCGCAAACCCGGACGAGATGCCTCGTAACCCGCAAAGAACAGTGCAAGCACCAGCGCCACCACGACAAGCATGGCAAGCGCCGCCTGCTCAACGCCCGCCAGCAACGCCGCTGCCATCACCGCCGGCACCGCCAACAACAGCGGGATCTCCAGTTTTGCAAGCAAGCGCGAGAAGCGACAGTCTGTCATCCCATCACGCCCTATAGAACACGTTGTCGGCAAAGAAGTCGGCCGGGGGCTCCATGCAGGCAATCTCGCCGTCAAACATCATGGCGACGTCGTCGGCTACCTGCTCGGCAAAATCCAGATCGTGCGTGGCCATAATGACGGTGCCGCCAGCCTTCGCATGGTCACGCAGGGCGCGGGCGATGATGCGGCGGCTCTCCAGGTCCAAGCCCTTCGTGGGCTCGTCAAGCAGCAGCAGCTCGGGGCCGATCAGCAGCAGCTTTGCCAGTGCGAGCAGCTGGCGCTGTCCGCCCGAGAGGTCGTAGGGGTGGCGCGTCTCCAGGCCGTCCAATCCCAGTTGCGCCGCACGCTCCCGCGCCAAGTTCTCGTCATATCCGCAGGTCGAAGCCCATTCTATCAGCTCATCGCGAACCGTCTCAGCAACCAGCAATGCTTTGGGATTCTGAGGCAGCAGCGCCGCCGAGGCCGCCCCGCGCACCATGCGGCCGCGCTGCAGCTTGGCGGTCTTCGCCAGCACCGAAAGCATTGTCGACTTGCCGCAGCCGTTACCGCCCGCAACCGCATGCACCGCGCCAGCCGAAAACGACGCATCGAGCCCGCGCAGCACCCAACCGCCCGCGCGATCGTAGCGAAACCAGCTCCCTGCCAGGGTGGCAGCCGACCCAGCATGCATTTTTTGGAGTATTCTGCTTCCATCCGTGCGCGGGAAGGCTTCCGAGCCGTTCTCGAGCGACGTTTGCGCCACAAATTCGGACGATTTGTCCAATTCCGAACTTTTTTTCGCGCTCGATACGTCCCCGGGCGGCTCCAGAGAGCCCAAATTGTCCTCACGCCTGCTGAATACTCCTTTATTTGCACATCGGATGGCACCCCACCCCAACATGTCATCGGACAACAGCGATTCTCGGCGTCCCAAAGAAGCCATATCCGCCACCTCGCGTACGCGACCTTCCTCAATCCGGTACGCACACGTCGCGTATTCGAGCATTGGGCGCGGCTGATGCGTCGCCACAACAACCGTGCAGCCCAGCTCGCGATTCACACGAAACAGCGCGTGCAGGAAATTCTTCTCCGCAACCGGATCAAGCTGAGACGTGGGCTCGTCGAGCAGCAGCACGCGCGGGCGTAATGCCAGCACAGCCGCCAGCGACAGCAGCTGTTTGCGTCCGCCCGAAAGCGTATCGGTGTCGCGGTGGAGCCAATCTTCCAGCCCAAAGAAATAGCTGGCCTCAGCTACGCGATGGCGCATCTCATCACGCGCTAGCCCCAAGTTTTCCAGGCCAAACGCCATCTCGTGCCACACGGTTTCGCACACGATCTGGTTCTCGGGATCCTGGAACACATAACCCACGCGCTCCGCCGATGCCCGCACATCCATGTCGGCGACGGGCTCGCCCAGCACGCGCAGCTCGCCGGAGCGCGTACCAGCAGGCGCGATCTCGGGCTTGAGCAGCGACAGCAGCGTCGACTTACCCGATCCGGTACCGCCAACAAGCAGCGCAAATGCACCTTGGGGAACAGACCAGTCGAGCCCCTCGAGTACCGACGCCTCAGCCCCGGGGTAGGTAAAGCTCAGGCCCCGTACCTCAATCGCAGGCACATCGGAGCCGCACGCCCCGCCCGTTACCGAGCAGCTATCCAACCGAGCCATCAGCCAAACCTCTTCTCATCAATCGCGTGCAACGCGCAAGGCAGCACCATCCAGGCAGCGTACACGACATAGCCCGGCCACGGCGCCGGCACCGAGAGCTGCGGATAAAACGAATACTGCGTCGTCGCGGTCCACGCCACTGTCACCGTGACCACGCCAAACAGTGCAAGCCCAACCAGCGCGGCAACATCGCCTCGCCCCAGTCGATACCGCGCATACGTCGTACGATGCGTCGCGGCACCCCACCCGCGCGAGCGCATCGCGTCCGCGCGCTCCAGCGAATCTTCCATGCCCCAGCCCATCAACACGCTCGATGCCCGCAGGCGCGAGCGCACGGGGTCGGTCGGCGCGCGGCCCGGCACATCAATCGCATCTTGCACCGCCAGCACCGTGCGGCCGCGGCGCAAAAACTGTGGGATAAGCCTCATGCACATCGAGATCATGAGCGCGATCACCGGCGCGGCATTGCCCAGCAGCGCGAGCACCTTGTCGTATTCGAGCATCGACGCCGCGGCCTCAAACCACAGCACGCTCGCCACAAACAGCCCGCCCATGCACAGGC
>URJD01000067.1 GCA_900548075.1 uncultured Collinsella sp. | reverse complement strand
TCGCGGCTGTTGAGCGGGCTCACGTAGGCATAACCCACCGGACGCCCGTCGAGCTCCATCACCAGGTACGGATAGCGCTTAAGCGTCTTGGCGATGCGCCCGGCAAACTCCTCAACGCTCGGCACCTCGTATTCGCAGGTAATCGCCGTCTCGAGCACGTACGGCTCGTAGATGGCAAGCAACGCCGGCGCGTCATCGGGCGTCGCCAGGCGAATCGTCGGCTCGGATTTCTCGGGCATACAGCCCCTCCCCCTCAAAAGCAAAGGCCGCCCCACGCCAAACCCAGGCGCGGGGCGGCCCCTCATCATCACATCAGCCTACAGGACAGCCGCCAGCGCGTCGATGTCCTCCTGCGTCGTAGCCCAGCTAGTGCAAAAACGCACCACGGTGTGGGCTTCGTCGTACTTCTCCCAGTACTCGATCGAGGCATGCTCGCGAATGCGGGCCATGTCCTCGTTGGGCAGAATCACAAACTGCTGGTTTGTGGGCGTCTCCAAGAAGAACTGGTAGCCGCGCTCGTGCAGCACGCGGCGCAGCGCCTGCGCGGTCTCAATCGCCTGACGGCCGATCTCAAAGTACAGGCCGTCGGTAAAGAGCGCCTCAAACTGCACGCCCGTCAGGCGGCCCTTGGCCAGCAGCGCGCCGTGCTGCTTAATGCGCGGAATGGGATGCGCCGGAGCATGCATGCCACAGAACACCACGGCCTCGCCACACAGGGCGCCGCACTTGGTGCCGCCGATGTAGAACACGTCGCACAGCTGCGCCAGCTCGGGCAGGGTAATGTCGCACTCGTCGGCTGCCAGCGCATAGGCCAGGCGCGCGCCGTCCACAAACAGCGGAATCTCGCGCTTCTGGCAGACCGTGTGAATCGCCGCGAGCTCGGCCTTGGAGTACAGCGTTCCGTACTCGGTCGAAAGGCTCACATACACGGCACCCGGGAACACCGTGTGCTCGTAGCTCTCGTTCTCGTAAAACACCTGGATATAGTTCTCGAGGTCCTCGGCGTGCATCTTGCCCTCGTAGCCGGGGATGGTGAGCACCTTGTGGCCGCCAAACTCGATAGCGCCCGCCTCGTGGCAGGCAACGTGACCGGTCTCGGCGGCGACGACGCCCTCGTAGGGTGCGAGCAGCATGTCGATTACCGTGGCATTGGTCTGCGTGCCACCCACCAGCAAGAACACATCCGCGTCGGGCGCCTGGCAGGCCTCGCGGATGAGCTGCTTGGCATGCTCGGTGTGCGCGTCGGTACCGTAGCCGGGCTGTGGCTCCATATTGGTATCGACGAGCGCCTGCAGCACCGCCGGGTGCGCACCGTGGGAATAGTCGTTGTTGAACGCGAGCATGGCAATCCTCTCTTACCGGGTTTCGGCCAGATGATTCAAACGCAGCTATTGTACGCCGTGCGGATAGGCAATGCGCGCGGCAAGGCACTCGAGTGCCAGCACCAGGGCAAAGCCGCAGCTCACGTCACTCAAAAAATGCGCACCGATCACGATGCGGCCAAAGGCGACGAGCGCCGCGACCACAGCCGCCGTCCAAAAGACCACGCGGCGGCGCGACGGCTTTTCCTTAAAGGCCGCTGCGGGAAGCCCGGCGAGCATAAGGCCGATCGCCGCGTGCGCCGTGTGTCCGCTCGCAAACGACTTAAAGCCGTCCTTGATCACGCCGGCCGCAATATAGCTCCACTTGTCGGGGTTGCCGATCACCCACCACGGCTGAAACTCGAGCCCCCGCGTCGCCTCGATCACGCGCATGCGCGGGCGCGACCACAGCGGCTTAACGATAACGTTGAGAATAATGGCCTGGGCCACCCACACGGCAAGCACCATCAGCGCCCAGCGTGTGAGTTCGTCGGGCTCGGTCGCGCGCGTGAGGCGACAGACGATAAGGTTGGCAGCGATGACCAGCACAAACGTCAGTACCAGCTGAACCGCGATGAGTTTGCCGCCAACCTTCAGGGACGAGACGATCTCGTAGCCGGCCAGGCCAACGTTGACGAGGATGCCGAGCACGGCGAGCCATTTGCTCCCCCTGGAGTCGGGACGCACCGCGCGCACGAGCATGACGCCTGCGACGCTTGCCGTCAGCTCGAACGGCAGCTCGCCGGCGGCCTCGATAAAGCGGCCGTACATGCTGCCGATGTTGAACAGCGCGCTCGAGATCTGATAGTCGAAGAAGGTGCCCGTGAGCAGGCAAAGGCAAAGGATGACCGCGATAGCAGCAGCGTCTTTCTTATCGATGTACCCGAGCATAGCTTCCTTTCGATTGCCTAAATGGGACGTTTGCAGCGTCGGCACACTAATCGTCGTCGCTTGCACCCAGCTGCTGCAGCAGCATGAGCGCCGCTGCCACCGGGCCGGTGCCGTCGTTGGCGTCGAGGCCGCGGCCCAGGCCGCTGCCCGCACCGGCGCCCGCCTTGTAGGGCACCGACAGCTTGCGGCTCTTGGGGAAGTTCACCGCGCCGTAGCGATTCTTGAGCTCAAAGGCCACCTTCTTGGGCACGTCGACGCCCAAAAACGTAATGCGACCGCCGCTGAGCGTGACGCTCTCGAGCCCCAGACGCTCGCCGCGAATGCGGATGCGCGCGCGGTTAAACAGGTTGAGTCCCGCCAACGGTAGCTCACCATGCGCGGCCTCGGTCTCCTCCTGCACCTCGTCGATGCTCTCCAGGTCCTCTGCCGCCGCAAGCTTTCGATACACGAGCACGCGCTGGTCCACCGCCGGCATGTACTCCTCAGACAAGAAATAGTCGGCAGGCAGGTTAATACCCACGCTCGCCGCCTCCACGCCGGCGTCATCATCGCCACGCGCCTCGGCCACGGCCTGTCCCAGCATCTGCGTAAACAGGTCAAAGCCCACGCTCGACAGGTTGCCGTGCTGCTCGGCGCCCATAAGCGAGCCGGCGCCGCGGATCTCCAGGTCGCGCATGGCGATACGCATGCCGCTGCCCAGGTCTTGGAACTCGGAAAGCGCGGTCAGACGCGCCGTGGCCTCCTCGGTCAGCGGCAGCTCGCCGGGGAACATAAAGTACGCGTATGCCTGCGTGGCCGAACGGCCAACGCGGCCCTTGAGCTGGTAGAGCTGCGCCAGGCCCAGACGCTGCGAGTCCTCGATGATGAGCGTGTTGGCCGTCGCGTTGTCGATGCCGCTCTCCACGATGGTCGTGGCGATGAGCACGTCAATCTTTTTGGTCGCGAACTCGATCATCACGTCCTCGACCTCGCGCGGGCTCATCTTGCCGTGCGCCACGCCCACGCGCGCCTCGGGCGCGGCCTCGTGCACGCGCGCCACGGCGTCGTCGATAGTCTTGACGCGGTTGGACACGTAGTACACCTGGCCGCCGCGGCCCACCTCCAGGCGAATCGCCGCACTCACCACGTCGGGGTCGTACTCCCCCACGTGCACGATCACGGGGCGGCGCCCGGTCGGCGGCGTTGTGATCAGGCTCATGTCGCGCACGCCGCTCGTGGCCATCTGCATGGTTCGCGGAATGGGCGTTGCCGAAAGCGTGAGCACGTCAATCTGTTCGCGCAGGTTCTTGAGCTGCTCCTTGTGCTGCACGCCAAAGCGCTGCTCCTCGTCGATAATCACCAGGCCCAGGTTCTTGGGGTTCACATCGGCCGAAAGCAGACGGTGCGTGCCGATGAGCACATCAATCGTGCCCTCGGCAAACGCCTTGAGCGCGCGCCTTTGCTGTGCCGGCGTGCGGAAGCGGCTGAGCACCTCGACCTCAAGGCCAAACGGGGCAAAGCGCTCAAAGAACGTCTCGTAGTGCTGCTGGGCCAGAATGGTCGTGGGGCAGAGCACCATGACCTGTCGGCCGGAATCCACGCACTTAAACGCCGCACGCAGGGCGACCTCGGTCTTGCCAAAGCCCACGTCGCCGCACAACAGGCGGTCCATGGGCTTGGGCGCCTCCATGTCGGCCTTAATGTCGGCGATGGCCTCCAGCTGGTCGCGCGTCTCGTCGTAAGGGAAGCTCTGCTCCATCTCGATCTGCTCGGGCGTATCGGGCGGGCAGGCGATGCCGGTGATCGATGAGCGACGCGTATAGAGGTCAACCAGGTCAAACGCCAGCTTTTTGGCATTCTTGCGTGCCTTGTTGGTGGCACGCGTCCAGTCGGCGGTGTTGAGTCTGGTCAGGCGCGGCTTGTCGCCGTCGGGACCAACATAGCGCGTGATGCGGTCGACCTGCTCCAGCGGCACGTAGAGCTTGTCGCCGTCGGCGTATTCCAGCAAAAAGTAGTCGCGCTCCTTGCCGCCCACTTCCTGGCGCGCGATCTCGCTAAAGAGCGCGATGCCGTGGGTGGCGTGAACGACGTAGTCGCCCGGCTTAAACGGGAAGGTAATCTGCGTAATGTCCACCTTGCGGCGGCTGCGCGCGCGATTGGCATCCATGCGGGCGTTGAGGTCGGCGATCGAGAACACGGCCAGGTTGGCGTCGGGCACCACCACGCCCTGCGGCAGGGCGGCGTCCACAAAGGTCACGCGTCCGCGCGAGATGGTGGGCACGGCGGTGCCGGCGGCAGCCTGGGCGGCACCGGCCTCCAGAGAGCGGGCGTTGAGCGCGTCGGCCTTGCGCTCGCGGATCGAAGCATGGGCCTCCTGGCGTGCGGCGCGATCGGCAGAATCCGCCGCTGCCACGCGCACGCGGTCGCCGATGAGGCCCGCGTTTTCGGGCGCCGCGGTCAGCGATTCCTCAAAGGTGATGCCCTCGTCGCCAAAGGTGAGCTCCATCGACTCGCGCGCGCCACGGTCGGGAATGGCAAACACGCAGGCATAGCGCTTGCCCACGACCTCCTGGATGCGCGTCATAAAGCGATTGTCCGAGCCCGCAATGGCCGGCTGCTCAATCTTGAGCTCGGCGGTCACCGCACCGCCGGCGCGGATGAGGCTCGCGTAGTTCAGGCGCTGCTGAGCACCAAAGTCAAGCTGCTGGGCACGCACGTACAAGCCGTCCAGACGGTCGACTCCCGCCTCGCCGGCACGGGCCTCAATATCCTCGTAGGCGCGCAGGCAATCGTCGAACAGCGAGCGCGGCTCGGACAGCACCACGAGCGCCTTGCCGCTCACATGCGACAGCGGGCTCACGGTCTGGCCGTACATCACCGGCAAAAAGCGGTCGAGCTCGGGCGTGACGATGCGCGCATCCACCATCTCGAGCAGCGCCGCCAGCTTGCTGTCATCCTGGCTGGCGCGGTAGAGCGCCACATGCATGTTATGGACGGCCTCATCGTTGAGTGCCAACTCGCGGCAGGGGAAGATCTCGATGCTGTCCTCGTTGCCGATGGTTTGGCCCGTGGAGCTCACCATGCGGCGGATGCGATCGATCTCGTCGCCGAAGAACTCAATGCGCACGGGTGCCTTTTCCTGCGCGGGGAACACCTCGACGGTATCGCCGTGCACACGGAACAGACCGGGCGCGTCGGCAGCGCCGGCATTGGTGTAGCCCATGCCCACCAGACGCTGCGGCACCTCGTCAAAGGGAATCTCCTCGCCCACTGTAAAGGTCGTGGACTCCCAGTAGCGGCTCTCGACCGGTGGCACGCAGCGCAGCAGCGCGCGGGCCGAGGCGACCATGATGCAGTTGTCGCCGCGCACGATGCGCCCGAGCGCCTCGCAGCGCTGGGCCACCACGGCGTCGTCGGGCGCCTGTTCGCGCCAAGGGTAGTCCTTGCGCTCGGGGAAGCGGCACACGTGCGCCAGGCCCACATAGGCAGCCAGGCTACGCGCGGCGCGATCGGCCGCGTCCTCGCCGCTCACGATATAGACCGTGGGGCGCGGACGACGCGCAAACTGGGCAGCGGCCATAAGCGTGCGGCCAGACTGCGACACGGCCAGCGTCACGTCCTCGCCGGCATCGAGTCCGGCCTCGACGGTCTGTAGGGCCTCGGCAGTGTAGAGTTGCGCGGCTATACGGTGAATGAGCATGCTGTTCCTCCGGCATCGCAACGCCAAAAGCCCGCCGGGGCAAGCTCGGCGGGTCGTACGTCAAAATTCATTGCTTGTCATGGTAGCGCATGGGGCACGCACGCCGATGCACGCTGCGGCGCTACCCCAAAACGCGCACGCTGGGGCAAAGGTCCGCCAACGGACACTCGTCGCACTTGGGCTTGCGGGCATCGCAGATCTCGCGGCCAAAGGTGATCCACTGGTGGTTGACCGACCCCCAATACTCGCGCGGCAAGATCTTGAGCAGGTCCTGCTCGGTCTTGAGCGGTTCCCTGGCGTGCGTCTTGGGGCTCAGCATCAAGCGATGCGCAATGCGGTTGACGTGCGTATCCACCGCAATGCCCTCCACGATGCCGTACCCCACGTTGAGCACGATGTTCGCGGTCTTGCGTCCCACGCCCGGCAGCTTGACGAGCTCCTTCATGTCCGCCGGCACCACACCGTCGTAATCGGCAACGATCATCTGGGCGGCCTCCACGGCATGCTTGGCTTTACTCTTATAGAAGCCGAGCGACTTGATCGTGTCCGCCACGTCGGCAACACTCGCCCCAGCCATGGCCTCGGGCGTAGGCCACTGGGCAAACAGCCGGGGCGTCACCTTGTTGACTTGCGCGTCGGTCGTCTGCGCCGAAAGAAGCACGGCGATCAACAAGCGAAAGGGGTTATCGTGGTCCAAAAAGCACTCGACCGGGCCATAGCGACGGTTGAGACGCTCGCACACCTCGATGGCGCGCTCGCGCTTAGCGGCATTGGTCTCGCGTGGCATAACGACTCCTCGGCTCGACGGAAACATAGCTTCATGGAAACGATTGTCCCACGTACGGGGCCCTTAAGCCTCCAAAAATGCGCCGGTTTGACGGCTCCACAGGCTCGCGTACTCGCCGCCCGCCTCGACAAGCCGCGCATGCGTGCCGTCCTCGACGATCTCACCGTCCGCCAGCACCACGATGCGGTCGAGCGCCGCCACGGTTGACAGGCGGTGTGCCACCACAATGGAGGTGCGCCCGCGCATCAGGTTCTCGAGCGCCTCCTGCACCAGCGCCTCGGACTCGCTGTCCAGGGCAGAGGTCGCTTCGTCGAGCACCAGAATCGGAGCGTCCGTTAGAATCGCGCGCGCAATGGCCACGCGCTGACGCTGGCCGCCCGAAAGCTTCACGCCGCGCTCACCCACCATGGTGTCAAAGCCACGGGGCAAGCGGTCGATAAACTCAAGGGCATTGGCCAGACGAGCGGCCTCGCGAATCTGCTCGTCGGTGGCGTCGGGGCGGCCGTAGGCGATGTTCTCGCGAATGGAACGATGGAACAGCAGTGCCTCTTGCGGCACGTAGGCGACCTGGCGACGCAGGCTCTGCTGCGTGCAGCGCGAGACATCCTGACCATCGACGAGCACGCGGCCGCCCTGCACGTCGTCCAGGCGTAGCAGCAACTTGGTGAGCGTCGTCTTACCCGAGCCCGATTTGCCCACCAGACCCACGCGCTGGCCAGCCGCCACATGGAGCGTCAGGTCGTCGAACACGCTCTCGCCCGCCGCAGCGTCACGGTACGCAAAGCTCAGGTGCTCAAAATCGATCGCGCCCTCGGTCACCTTGAGCTCGGGGGCGTCCGGGTCGTCTGCTACTAGGCGCGGCTCGTCCAGCACGCGCGTCATCTCGGCGGCGTCGCCCAGCGCGCGGTTGATGCGCTGCATCATGGAGCTCACGTAGTTCAGGCGCATGGTGAGGTTGTACGTGTAGGTAAAGATCATGACGAGCGAGCCGGCCGAGATGCCAAACCACGCGTTGCCGCCCGCCACAAACACGCTCACCACGGCCATGGTGATAACGATAAGGCCCGAGGTCGTAAAGTTGCGCTGCATCATGGCGTGCATCGAGACCGTCTCGGCATCGCGCGCGGCGCGGTCGGCGGCGTCGAACAGGTCGCGCTCAAAGTCCTCGCGCCCGCAGGTCTTAACGGCCAGAATGTTCGTGACCGCGTCGGAGAGCACGCCCGATAGCTTGTTCTGCGCGGCGGACGTCGCGGCCGAAAGCGGCATGATGCGCTTGTACATAAGCCAGACAAACGCGATGTAGACGACCATGATGCCCACAAGGATCACGGTAAACGTGGGCACGACCGGGGCGAGTGCGGCCACAGTGCAGATAACCGAGGTGATGGTGGGGATAAGCGAATACACCGTTACGTCCACCAGGCCCGTGTAGCCGCTCATAAAACGGCTCGTCTGGCTCACAAGCGATCCGCCAAAACGGCTGGTGTGGAACGTCATGGATTGGTTGGAGAGCGTGTCGAAGCACAGGCGCGCCAGATGATAGTTGCCCGCGATCTCGAGCTTGTAGACGGTGTAGTCCTGCAGCTTGGAGAGAATCTGGCCCGCCAGGTTAACGAGCACGAGTGCCAGGATATAGGGGCCAAACACCTCAAATACCTGGTCACACGCCACGGGACCGGCCTGGACACGGTCGACGATAAGCGCCATCACGTAGGTGTTGGCAAACGTGAGCAAAAAGATGTAGCCCGCCGACGAGAATACCGAGAGAAAGACAATCAGCGGCTGCGTGCGCGTCACATCCCAAAAACGCCGCAGCGTGCGGCGTACGGTGGAGCGCTTAAGCGGGCTGGTACTTCTCTGAGACATGGGCTTCCTTTCGCGTCTAACAGGGCGAAACGCCATTGTTGCACATTGGAGCATGCTCTAGGCAAGTGCGATACGAAAAGCGGCGGGGCGCCCGCATCCGCGCTGGCACCCCGCCGCCTGTTGTAGCTAGTCCTCGTCTTCTTGATCTGCGAGCAGACCCGCGGGCGTGAGCCCCAGAATCTCTTCGGCCTGATTGGCATCTTCCAGCGCGTCGATGTCCTTGAGCTTGCGCTCCATAACGTTGGTACGCGTGGTGATGATGCCCTCAACCGTTTTGCCCGCGGTCTCAATCTGCTGCTGGGCGCGGCGCAGCGCCGCCTGATAGCGCGGCAGCTCGGCCTTGAC
>URJD01000066.1 GCA_900548075.1 uncultured Collinsella sp. | reverse complement strand
GCTGCCGCCGAGCAGGCTGATGGCTTTGTCTTTGGCTCGCCCGTCTACTATGCGCACCCCAGCGGACGCATCCTTTCGGCCCTCGATCGCGCATTCTATGCAGGCGGGCATGCCTTTGAGCACAAACCCGGCGCCGCGGTCGCCGTCGCCCGTCGCGGCGGCACGTCGACCACCTTCGATGTGCTCAACAAGTACTTCACCATTAAGCAAATGCCCGTGGTTGCTTCCACCTACTGGAACAACGTGTTTGGCCGTGTGCCCGGCGACGCCGATGGGGACGCCGAGGGCCTTGCCACCATGCGAAATATCGGCAAAAACATGGCGTGGCTCCTGCGCTGCATCGAGGCAGGACAGGCCGCCGGTATCAACGCACCCGAGGCAGATCGAGCAACGACCAACTTCATTCGATAAGTCCAGCGGCGGTCACCTCGACGCTCGTTAGAACGGCGGAACAATATATGAATATTCAAATCTTCGGCACCAAAAAGTCCTTTGATACCAAGAAGGCCCAACGCTATTTTAAGGAGCGCCGCATTAAGGTGCAGTTTATCGACCTTAAGGAAAAGGAGATGAGCAAGGGCGAGCTTACGAGCGTTATGCAGGCGGTCGGCGGCATCGATAAACTGCTCAACCCCAAGGCCAAAGACGAGGAAACGCTCGCGCTCATCCAGCACCTCACGCCCAGCCAGCGCTTCGATAAGCTGCTCGAGAATCAGCAGGTGCTGGCCGAGCCCATCGTGCGCAACGGTAAAAAGGCGACCGTCGGCTACTGCCCCGACGTATGGGGAGCCTGGGAGTAGCCTGTGTTATTTGCCGGCTCGTGGGTATAAGAGCGAGCGTTTGGCATATGATTCAACTGTAAGCCATGTCTAACAAAGGAGGGCACATGCCCAACAAACCCGTGAAGATCATCATGCTTACCGGATACCTCGGTGCCGGCAAGACCACGCTGCTCAACCACATCCTCGCCAACGACGGCGGCATCCGCGCTGCAGTCATTGTCAACGATATCGGCGAGATCAACGTCGACGCCAGCCTCATCGCCGACGGCGGCCTTTCCGAGACCGACGACCTCATCCCGCTCACTAACGGCTGCATCTGCTGCACGCTTTCGGACGACCTTGCCAACCAGCTGCAGGGCATCGCCGATTCGGGCGACTTCGATTACATCATCATCGAAGCATCGGGCATTTGCGAGCCCATCCCCATCGCCTACACCATCTCGAGCTTCTGCGACGAGGCCAAGGTGGGCGGCGAGCCCAAGCTCGCGCTCGACAACATCGTGGCCGTGGTCGACTGCGCCCGCATGTACGACGAGTTCAACGGCGGTCGCGACCTGCTGGCCGAGGATATCGACGAGGACGACATCGAAAGCCTGCTCATCCAGCAGATCGAGTTCTGCTCCACGCTGATCCTCAACAAGACCGATACCGTGAGCCCTGAGCAGATTGCCGAGCTCAAGGCCATCGTGCGCAGCCTGCAGAAGGATGCCGTGATTGTCGAGGCTCAAAACGGCGAGGTCCCCATGGAGGAGCTGCTCGACACCGACCGCTTCGACTTTATGCGCGCCTACAACTCTGCCGCCTGGATCGAGGCCATGGAGCACCCCGAGGAGCACGACGACCCCGAGGTGCTCGAGTACGACATCGAGACCTTTGTGTACTCGCGCCGCAAGCCGTTTGACCTGCAGAAGTTCACCGATTTTGTTGAGCAGGAATGGCCTGACGAGGTCATCCGCGTCAAGGGTCCGCTGTGGCAGACCGGCGATCCGGACATGTGCTACATGTTCGAGCAGGCTGGCCACCAGATGCGCCTGATGGAGAACGGTCTGTTCGTTGACTCCGCGCCCGAGGGCGAGAAGCAGAAGATCATCGATGAGAACCCCGAGATCATGCAGATTTGGGACGACGAGACGGGCGACCGCATGACGAGCCTGTGCATCATCGGCCGTCACATGGACAAGGATGCACTCATCGCCTCCCTCGATGCCTGCCTGACCGACTGGCACCGCGCCTAGGTCTATCGAGACGGACCCTTCCGCCCCTGTAGCCGCCAAACCGCCACGAAGGTGCCTGTCCCCTTCGCGGCGGTTTTTCGTTCTGAGCCAAGGAGATTCATGTTCAACATTGTGCTGTATGCGCCCGAGATTCCCGCCAATACGGGTAACATCGGCCGCACTTGTGTGGTCACCGGCACCCGTCTGCATCTGGTGGAGCCGCTGGGCTTTTCGCTCGACGACAAGACGGTACGTCGCGCCGGCCTGGGCTACTGGCAAAACTTGGACGTGACGACGTATGCCGGCTGGGAGGATTTCCTTACCCGCAACGGGCTCTCCCCCGCCGATGAGCGCCTGCACCTGCTGACCAAAAAGGCGCGCCGCACCTATGCGCAGAGCACCTACCGCGACGGCGACTTCTTGGTCTTTGGCAGCGAGAGCTCGGGCATTCCCGAGGAGCTGCTTGCCGCGGCGCCCGTATGCTGCGAGCGCATCCCCATGCTGCGCGATTGCGACTCACTCGATAACGCCGACGTTTGGGAGGCCCATGAGGAATCGCTCGGGCACACCGAGGACAGCCACGAGGCCATCCTGCAGCAGGACATCTGCGGCAACTTCATCGACCCGGACGACTACCGCATCAGCGCCCTCAACCTCTCCAACAGCGCCGCCATCGTCCTCTACGAGGCCCTGCGCCAGACAGGCTTTGCCGGCATGTGACAAAGGGACAGCCCCTTTGTCACATTCGATCGGCATGAAGTTAAACGTAATTAACCGTTTTTAACTGAAATTAACTAGAATAAAATGAAGTTAACCCGAGATGCTGAAGGAGGGCACAGTGGAGTATCTCGAAAACCCGTTTACTCCTAGTTTTGGTGAGGTTCCCGCACATCTTGCCGGAAGGCAGCAGATCATTCGTGATCTGGACCGTGCTTTCTTGAGCCAGCGCAGACGCCCGGAACTGACCTCCATCTTCTCGGGGGCACGCGGAACAGGTAAGACCGCCCTCATGTCGTCGCTTGCGACGAGGGCCGAATCCCATGGCTGGGTTGCCGTAAAGACAACCGCGCTTCCAGGAATGCTTGAGGAAATCGAGCTCGGAGCAAAACGGGCAGCAGCCCACCTCATTGATCTATCGAGCGATTTCGAAATTACCGGTCTTGGAATCGCGCCTCTCGGCAGCATCGAGGTCAGTCACGCCCATGAGGTTTCGACCTGGCGTTACCGCATGAGTGACATCATCGACCAGCTCAATGAGGCCGGCACCGGACTGCTCATCACGGTTGATGAGGTCGATCCGACGCTCGACGAGATGATTCAACTCGCAGCTACATATCAGCACTTTGTGACCGACGGAAAGCGCGTTGCCCTGCTCATGGCGGGACTTCCCAACAACGTCTCGACACTGCTGAGCCATAAGACGGTCTCGTTCCTTCGCCGCGCTCAGCAATATCATCTGGGGCGAATCGCCGACCACGATGTGCGCGAAGCCCTGATTCGAACGATTCAGGAAAACGACCGCGTGGCGAATGCCGAGGGAATCGATAAGGCTGTTCGCTCGATTTCGGGCTTCCCCTTTCTATTGCAGCTTGTGGGTTACCGCGCCTGGGATCTCACGAGTAACTCGAAGGAGATATCGTCGCGCGACTTTGACCAGGGAATCATAATCGCCCGCGACGAGATGGATGACCGAATTCTCGCAGCAACCTATCGAGAACTCACTGCAGAGGACAAGCGATTCCTCATCGCCATGCTTGACGATGAGGAAGAGTCCACTACCGCCGACCTCGTCGAACGCCTTAAGCGTTCACCGCAGCAGGTCTCCCGCTACCGGCGTCGTATGATTGATGCCGGCATCATTGGAGAACGCGGACGAGGGGTCGTCGCCTTTGAGTTGCCGTTCTTCCGCGACTATCTAGCTGCTCAATGTGTGAAATAGACGCCGATGTGACAAAGGGACAGTCCCTTTGTCACATTCGCTTATAGGTAGCGGCCGGTGATGCTCTTGGAGCAAGCAGCAATGTCACCCGGCGTGCCGGCGCAGACGATTTGTCCACCGGCGTCGCCGCCGCCCGGTCCCATGTCGATCACGTAGTCGGCGTTACGGATAAGGTCGAGGTCATGCTCGATCACGATGACCGTGGCGCCCTTGGCGACCAGGCCGTCGAACACGCCCAACAGCACCTGCACATCGAGCGGATGCAGGCCGATCGTGGGCTCATCGAACACGAATACGGCATCGTCCTGCACGCGGCCCATCTCGCTCGCGAGCTTAAGGCGCTGTGCCTCGCCGCCTGAAAGCGCCGGCGTGGGCTCGCCGAGTGTGAGGTAGCCCAGGCCCAGGTCGTGCAGCGTCTGCAGGCGCGCCTGAACTTTCTTGAGTCCCACCGTGGCATCGAGCGCCTCGTCCACACTCATATCCATAAGCTGCGGCAACGTAAGCAGGCTACCGTCCTTGCCCTCGCGATGGATATGCGAGGCGGCCTCGGCGTAGCGCGAGCCGCGGCATGCCGGGCAGACGATCTCGACATCGGGCAGAAACTGCACGTCAAGCGATATGGAGCCGGTACCATCACACGTGGGACAGCGCAGGGCACCGGTGTTGTAGCTAAAGGCGCCCGCCTTGTAACCGGCAGCCTTGGCGTCGGGCGTACGGGCGAAGGCGCGGCGCAGCTCGTCATGGATGTCGGCATAGGTCGCTACCGTCGAGCGCACGTTGGCACCGATGGGCGTGGCGTCGATCAGGTTGGCGCGCGCAATGCCCTCGGCATCCACCCAGCGCACATGGCTCGGCAGGCGCTCGCCGGCCGCTTGTGCCTTAAGCGCGGGAATGAGCGTCTCGAGCACGAGCGTTGTCTTACCCGAGCCAGAAACACCCGTCACCGCGACGAGCCTGCCGCGCGGAATATCAACTTTGAGCGGCTTAACGGTGTGAATGGCCTCGGTCGACATGCGGATATGGCCCTGGTCGAACATCTCGTCGTCGGCTACCTGCGGGCGCAAGCGCTTGGAGTTCGAGCGGAGGAACGGCGCAATGCGACTACTCTGCGATTGCTCGACCTCATCCACCGTACCGGCAGCAATCACGTTGCCGCCGCCAGCTCCGGCAACGGGGCCCATCTCGACCAGATAGTCGGCTTCTGCCAGCACGCGCGTATCGTGGTCGACGACGACCACCGTGTTGCCATCGCCCACCAGGTCACGCATCACACCCACCAGGCCATCGACATTAGCCGGGTGCAAGCCAATCGAGGGCTCGTCCAGTACATAGAGCACGCCCGTCGAACGATTGCGCACCACGCGGGCGAGCTGCACGCGCTGACGTTCGCCCGTGGAAAGCGTGGCACCGGCGCGGTCGAGCGAAAGATAATCGAGCCCCAAGTCGACCAAACGGCGAGCCGTGCTCAAAAACGATTCACAAATGTCCGATGCCATGGGCTGCATCTCGCCCGGCAGCGACGCGGGTACGCCGCGCACCCACTCGATCACCTCGCCCAACGTCATAGCTGCAGCCTGCGCCAGATTGATGCCACGCACCTGCGGCTGACGCGCCGTCTCGGAAAGCCGCGTGCCGCCGCAATCACGGCACGGCCCCTCGCGCAAAAAGCGCGCGACACGCTTGAGCCCCTTGTCGTCCTTGACCTTGGCAAGCGCATTCTCGACGGTATAGACGGCGTTGTAGTAGGTAAAGTCGAGCGGCGTGGCGCCCTCGCCGTTTTTGGGCACGTAGAGGATATGCTTCTTAACGGCAGGGCCATGGAACACAATATCGCGCTCATGCGCCGTGAGCTGGCTAAACGGCACGTCGGTGCGCACGCCCATTTCGCCCGCCACCTGCTTCATCAGATCCCACATGAGCGTACCCCAGGGAAGCACCGCGCCTTCGTTGATGGTCTTGGACTCATCGGGCACCAGGCTCGCCTCGTCCACCTCGCGCATAACGCCGGTGCCGCCGCAGGTAGGGCACGCACCGCCGCTATTAAAGGCAAGGTCCTCGGCACTCGGCGCGTAGAACTCGCGGCCGCATGCGGAGCACGTGAGTGACAGGCCCGCCGCAACATTGAGGCTCGGCTCCACGCGCGCTCCGCAGTGCGGACACACGTGATGGGCGCAACGGCTAAAGAGCAGGCGCAGGCTGTTGTTGAGCTCGGTCATGGTGCCAAAGGTGGAGCGTACGCCCGGCACGCTCGGACGCTGATGCAACGCGAGCGCCGCCGGCACGTGCAGCACCTCGTCCACCTGGGCATGTTCTGCCTGCGTCAGGCGACGACGAGTATAGGTGCTGAGCGCCTCCAGGTAACGGCGCGAACCCTCGGCATAGAGGACACCCAGCGCCAGCGAGCTCTTGCCCGAACCCGACACACCGGCAATGCCCACGAGCTTTCCTAGCGGAATATCGATATCGATATCCTTGAGGTTATGGACGCGCGCACCGCGAACCTCGATAGAGTCTGGTTGTTGTGACGTCATCTTTACCCCCTATTCGTGCCATAGAACGCGATCGCGAATGTACTCGTCCAGCATGGGGACGGTAAAGCGGACGAGGCCGTATCCGGCGGCCTCGATGACGCGCTCGCGAATCAAGCTTGCGCGATACTTGCTCGCCCAGCTCTGAGTTCGGTCGCAGCGCTCGATGATGTCTGCCATACGCGTCGGCTTGCCCTCGTCAGCCGCCATCGCCTCGATAAACAGGCGCTGTGGGCTGCGCAGACCGTAATACAGCGGCGCGTCGACCGCTTCGTAGAATTCGGAGACGGCATCCGCGTAACCGGTCTCGACATCGTGTTCTTCAATGGCCTGCGAACCACGCCGGGTAGCAGACCGCCACATGTAATAGCCCACCAGCTGGACCATATAGGGATGCCCCATGCTCTTGTGCGCCGCAAGGTCCGCCGTCTCCGCGTCAACGTTAAGGCCAGCGTCTTTGACCGTCTGGATATATGAATCGCGCACCTTGGGTAAAGAAATCGCCCCCAGCGTGCGCTGCTGGGCACGGCGTAAAAACGTCACGCTCGGTTCCTCGAGCAAATCGTCCACCATACTGGGCAGGCCGGCAAACACCAGGGCAAGACCACGTTGCTCGCCATCGGGCAAGCCCGTGGCATCTTGGTCTCCCAACACCTGCTGGTAGAGAACAGCCAGGGCGGCCAACTCCTCGATAGATGCCGACTGTGCCTCGTCGATGGCAAACAGAATGCCTTTTCCCGGCCCAAGCTTTTTGAGACGCTCGTTGACCAACCCGCGCAGCGTTTCACCCCTTGCACGCGCTGCCTCGACCGACATCCGACCAAACGACGGACCGAATTCCATAGATGTCACAACTGGCTTGTTCGAGCGAAGTGCATCGGCCAGGCGGTCGCATAAGCCAAGCGACGCCGAATCGGAAATGACCGCCCAACCGCGCTCTGCTGCCAGACGCTGCAACTCGCGCAGCAGAACCGTTTTGCCACAGCCGCGGTTTCCCGTGAGGAGCATGAGCCTGCCCGGCGCTCCCGCGCCGTTGTCGAGGCCTTCTTCAAAATCCTCAATGACCGACTCGCGACCGATGAGTATCGGAGGTCGCTTGCCAGCCGTTGGCTTAAAGGGGTTTGGATTCATGTCGGCCTCCTCGGATTGGCGAACCCTGGCAATAGTTATACCAACTTATACCGAGTTATACCAATAGCAGGTGACAAAGGAACTATCCCTTTGTCACATGTGGCCGAAAAACTCGGCGTCTGCTGCTCGCCAGGGGCGGAAGGTGGCGGGATCGACCTTTACGTGCGCCGCAGCGGGTACGTCGTACCATTTGACCGTGTAACCGGCGCCGTGAGAGCAGAAGACCGAGTCGGGCGTGTTGGGCAGATCGGCCTCGGGCTCATAGGCCGCCGTCTCGATTACGCGCTCGGCATCATGGCAAGGCGCATAGCCGGCGAACTCTAGGTACAGATGACCGCGACCGCTCGTGTAGGCGGCCACCTCCAGCGCGTAATCCTGCACCTCGGATGCCGGCACGCGACCCACAAGCTTCGCCCGGTCTCCCGCCATCGTCGGCGGCTCGTACTCGGCACCCATGCGCATGGCGTCTGACAACGCCCTGCCCACGCACTCCCCCGGCACCTCGAGCTCAAAGTGGTACCACGGCTCCAACAGCACCGCTGCGCCGGCCTCACGCGCCTGCATAAGTCCCTGTCGAATCGCGCGATACGTGGCCTGGCGAAAGTCGCCGCCCTCGGTGTGCTTGGCATGCGCACGGCCGCCCGTGAGCGTAATGCGCACATCGGTGATGGGCGAGCCGGTCAGCGCGCCCAGGTGATCGCGCTCCATGGCGTTGGTGAGCGCCAGACGTTGCCAGTTAAGATCAAGCTCGTCGGTCGAGGTCACGGTGCCAAACTGCACGCCCGAGCCCGCCGGCAACGGCTCCAGGCGCAGATGTACCTCGGCATAGTGGCGCAGTGGCTCAAAGTGGCCCACGCCCTCGACCGGCTGCGAAATGGTCTCCTTATAGAGAATGCCGCCAGGCTCAAACTCGACCGCAAGGCCAAAACGATCGGTCAGCACGCGCTGCACGACCTCGAGCTGCACCGCTCCCATGAGCTGCAGATGTATCTGTTCAAGATGCGTGTTCCAGCTTACGCCGAGCATGGGGTCTTCGTCTGCCAGCTCAGTCAACGCTTTGAATACCACATGGACGTCGTGTTCGCCCGGCAGCACGGTATAGGTGAGGACCGGAGCGATGACGGGCGCATCGCCCGCGGGCTCCGCGCCCAGAGCATCACCCGGGCGAACGTGCGCGAGGCCCGTCACGGCGCAGATGCCGCCAGCGGCAACTTCCTGGGCAAGCTCGTATTTCTCGCCGTTATAGATGCGGATCTGATCGACCTTTTGCTCCCATACCTCGGTACCGGAGCGTCCGTCGATCACCTGTTTTGCGCGCAGCGTGCCGCCGGTCACTTTAACCCAAGCCAAGCGCTCGCCGCGATCCCCGCGGCTGACACGATAGACGCGCGCGGCAAACTCCGGGAGCCA
>URJD01000065.1 GCA_900548075.1 uncultured Collinsella sp. | reverse complement strand
CAACGATATGGCACCGTGGGGACACATGTATGTCAATCCTGGTCTAACAGAGCCTAAAATAATCATTGCTACCGTTTGCCGAACCGCTCACCTTTGTTGGGCGGTTCGGCCTTTTTCTTCCTTTCCTTTTGTATGCTGTGACTACTGCATCCTTGGAAGGGAGGGTTTCGATGACTCGTGTTGCCCGTGTGTTGTCCGAACTCGGCCATTATCACGTCATGCTCAAGGGCTGTGCTGGCCAGCTGATCTTCGAAGACGATGACGATCGCCTTTATTTTCTCAATCTATTGAACAGACGATTTACGTCCGCTCATATTCGTCTTCTTGCCTGGTGCCTCATGGACAATCATGTTCACCTGCTATTTGATGATCTCGATAATCAGATGAGCGTTGCTATGCATGCGATTGATACGGCATATGCGAAACACTTCAATCAAAAAACCGGCCGCCGCGGACCGGTGTTCCAGGAACGATTCAAGAGTGTGATCATTTCTGACGACAAACAGCTGCTCCGTTGCGTCCGATACATACACGACAATCCTGCAAAAGCAGGTATTTCTTCTGCTCCTCTGTATCGCTGGAGCAGCTTCCATGAGTATTTCTCTCATCCCGAAATTTGTGATTGTGAAGGTATTCTCAATCTGTTTGGGGGTACGGAAGCGTTTTATCTTTCGAGTACCGACGGCAAGCCTAATCCCTATTTTATGCCCGAAGGTAAGCATATCTCCGATATGGATGCGCTGGAAGTTGCCCGGGCTCTTTTGGCTCCGCATGAGCCTTATCAGCTTAAAACTTTGCCGAAATCAGAGCGAAATCGTCTTCTGGCAGTGTTGAGGCATCGGGGGTTTACGATTGACCAGATTTCGCGTCTGACGGGAATTGGGACCAATATCATTCAAAGGGCGAAATGACGCTCCAAATGATTAAAAAATCCCCGTCCTAGAATAATCATTCGCAGCTACCCGGCTTTCTTTTTGCCCAAAGGCGGTTAATCGTTGAAACGGGATTGGCGGCCGAAGGATAGGGCGTTGTCGCCGAACTTGTCTCGGACGGCGTCGATGGCGACGGAGAGGTCGCGGCGGTCGCTGGATTGGGCTCCGCGATCATCGACTTCGCAGAACAGGTCGGTTTGGATCCCGCCTTGGTGGTCGAAGTCGCTCATGCCGATGCCCGCTAAGCGAACATGCATGCCTTCCTGCCAGATGTTGTCGAGCAGTTCGAGCGCAACCGCCACAAAGATGTTCTCATCGTCGGTCGGATGAGGCAGCCGGCGCTGTGCCGAGCGACCGCTTCCATACGAATACTTAAGCTTGAGCGTTACCGTGGCACCCGTCAGTCCCTGACGGCGCAGGCGGCGTCCCACTGACTCTCCCAACAGCGCAATCGCCGCCTCAATATCCCCACGCTCAGTCAAATCTTTAGCAAAGGTGCGTTCATTGCTGACCGATTTGACCTCGCGCTCTTCATCGAGACTCGTGACTTCAGAGATTTCGAGTCCCAGCGCACGCTGACGCATGCGCTCGCCATTGACGCCAAAAATAGAGGCCAAGGTGGATTCCGGTGCACGTGATAGCTCGCCGAGGGTGTAGATGCGCATGCGGCGCAGTCGCTCCTCGGCCGAGCGCCCGATGCCGCTCATGGCAGATACCGGCAGCGCGGCCAAAAAGCGCTGCTCGGTTCCGGGGCGCACGATGGTCAGCCCAAACGGCTTATCCCGCTCGCTTGCGATCTTTGCGACCGTCTTGTTGCAGCCCACGCCAATGGAGCACGTCACTCCCAGCGCTGCCACGCGGTCGCTTATACGCCGCGCAACCAGCAGCGGGTCTTCGGGCGCAAAGCGACCCGGTGTGATATCGATAAAGGCTTCATCGATGGATACGCGCTCAACGCGCGGGGTTTCGTCGGCGAGAATCGCCATGACCTGCGCACTCACCTCGCGGTAGCGATCAAAGTGCCCGTGCGTCCAAATGGCTTGCGGGCACAAGCGCTGCGCCTCGGCCGAGGGCATGGCAGAGTGCACGCCAAAGCGACGCGCCTCATACGAACACGTGGACACGACGCCACGCGAATCGGCGTCTCCGCCCACGATGAGCGGCTTGTCGCGCCACTCGGGATGATCGAGCATCTCCACGCTCGCAAAAAACGCATCGAGGTCCATGAGGCCTACCGCCGGACCCGTCCAGGGAGGCGGCGTGACGCCCATGGCATCCTCATAACCGTATGTATGTTCGCGTCTTTCCATGTCATGAGTATACCGCGCAGCTCATGTGGGGTGCGTGTATGTGCTTGCAAATCCCGAATTCTTGTCTAAGATATGGATTTGCCCTCGACTACACCGAAGAAGTTGGTCTCACGGACTTCACCTGCCCGCGTCGATGGCGTATTATGTTCAACTGTTTGTTTGTAGTTGCAGCCTAAAGCTGCTTGGTTGGAGGAGTTTCCTTTGGCAGTCAAGATTCGCCTTGCTCGTCACGGCGCTAAGAAGCGTCCGTACTACCGTGTCGTCGTCGCCGATTCCCGCGCCCCGCGTGACGGTCGTATCATCGAGGAGGTTGGCCGCTACAACCCGATGACCGCCCCCAAGACCATCAACCTCGACCTCGAGAAGATCGCCGACTGGCAGTCCAAGGGTGCTCAGCTCACCGACGCCGTCGCCGCTCTGGTCAAGGCCGCCAACGAGGGCGAGAAGACCGAGACCGTCGTCAAGAAGTCCAAGAAGCAGCTCGCCAAAGAGGCCGAGGCCGCTAAGGCTGCCGCTGAGGCCGCTGAGGGCGCCGAGGAGTAAATCGTGCCTGAGGTTGACGCTGCACAGCTCGAGGGTGAGGCAATGCTCTCAGATCGCATCGCCGATCTCGTCGAATATCTCGTTGTTCAGATCGTCGACGACCCGGATTCCGTGAGCCTTGAGGTCATCGATGGTGACGACGCCTCTACGATTGAGGTTTCGGTCGCCGAGGATGACGTCGCTAAGGTCATCGGCCGTCGTGGCCGTACCATCAAGGCCATTCGCACGCTCGCCCGTGCACTGGCCGCTCGCCTCGACACTGCTGTCGAGGTAGAGGTTCTGGGCTAGGACCTTGAGGTCCCAGTACAAAAACATCGCCCGTGTGGTCAAGCCGCACGGAAGGAAGGGGGAGGTCCTCGCGCAGCCGCTGCGGGGGCTTCCTTCTGTATTAGAGCCGGGTATGCGCGTCGCCCTGACGCCGCCGGCGCTCAAGCGCGACCGCTTTTGCACGGTCGTGTCCGTCACCGATACGGGCGATGGCGATCTGGTCTCGTTTGATGGCATTGACGACTTGACGGCCGCCGAGGGCATCACGGGATGCTATGTGCTGGCAAATCGTGACGACTTTGAGCTCGATTCGCTCGACGCTGCCTATACCGACCTGATGGGTCGCGAGGTGGTCGACGAGCGCTTCGGTTCGCTCGGCACGATCGTCGAGATCATGTCGACGCCCGCTAACGATGTTTGGGTTGTCGAGGGCGATCGGTACGGCGAGGTACTGATTCCCGTGATCGAGCAGGTCGTGCTCGATCTTCCCGATGCAGGAACAATTTCCGTCCACGTGATGGACGGCCTGATCGATATGGACAAGTAGGGAGGACAACATGCTGATCGAGACCCTTTCGGTCTTTCCCGAGATGTTTGAGCCCGTCATGTCCACGTCGATTTTGGGCCGCGCCCGCAAGGCCGGCCTTTTTGATTTTAAGGCGTATAACCTGCGCGACTGGACGCACGACCGCCATCGTACCGTCGATGACGAGCCGTACGGCGGCGGGCAGGGCATGCTCATGAAGGTCGAGCCTATCGCGGAGGCCATCGAGGCCATTAGCGCAGAGGGTCCCAAGCCCACTGTGGTGTTCTTTACCCCCTGTGGCGAGCCCTTTACGCAGCATGTGGCCGAGCGCCTGCTCAAAAGTGAGCGCCTGCTGTTTGTGTGCAGTCGCTACGAGGGCGTCGACGAGCGTGCGTATGCGTATGCCGACGAGCGCTTGTCGATCGGCGACTATGTGCTTACGGGCGGCGAACTTCCCGCTATGGTTGTTGCCGATGCCGTCGTACGCCTGATTCCCGGCGCCCTGGGCGACGAGATGAGCAACGTGGACGAGTCGTTCTCGACCGCCGAGGACGGAGGCCTGCTCGAGTACGCGCAGTACACCCGCCCCGCCGAGTTCAACGGCGAGGGCGTTCCTCCGGTGCTCGTGAGCGGCGATCACGCCAAGGTCGATGCCTGGCGCCGCAAGAATGCCATCGAGCGCACCTGTCGCTGGCGTCCCGACCTGATCGAGACTGCGCGGCTCACGCCCGAGGAGCGCGCTTACGCGCAGGAGATCCTTGACGCTTCGTATTCGCAGAGCGAGGAGTGAGTATGGTTCCTACGCAACATTCCGCGTTGAGGGGCGCTTTTGAGTGGATCGCGGTCATCGCGATCGCGCTCGTGGCCACGTTCCTGATCCGCACCTTTGTGGTCGAGCCCTTTGTGGTGCCCACCGGTTCTATGGAGGACACAATCGAGATTGGCGACCAGATCCTGGCGCAAAAGGTGAGCCTCGAGCTCGGCCAGCCCGTCAAGCAGGGCGATATCGTGGTGTTTCACAACCCCGATGGCACCTCCGAGCATGATGTTCTTGTCAAGCGTGTTATTGCCACGGCCGGCCAGACGGTTGACCTGCAGGACGGCAAGGTGGTCGTTGACGGCCAGGCGCTCGACGAGGACTATACAACGGGCATGAGCTGGCCACTTTCGGTCCAAGCGCCCGGCGCTCAGGTAAGCTATCCCTACACCGTTCCCGACGGGTGCGTGTGGGTGATGGGCGACAACCGCGAAAACTCTGCCGACTCACGCTACTTTGGTCCCGTCGATCGCTCTGATTTGATCGCTGTGGCGCTTGTGCGCTACTGGCCGCTCAACCGCATCGGCGCTATCGACTAAAAACCGCTATAGTACAGTACCTAACCGTGTAATCGTTTCGACGAGGGGATATTAGAGGCATGAACGCTTCATCGCTTTCCTTCCAAGACATCATCCTGCGCCTCCAGCAGTACTGGGGCGAGCAGGGCTGCGTCATTATGCAGCCCTATGACTCCGAGGTCGGTGCCGGTACCTTCCATACCGCGACCACGCTGCGCTCGCTCGGTCCCGCCGAGTGGCGCACCTGCTATGCGCAGCCTTGCCGCCGTCCCGCCGACGGCCGCTACGGCGAGAACCCCAACCGCATGCAGCACTACTATCAGTTCCAGGTGCTCATCAAGCCCTCGCCGGTCAACGCCCAGGAGCTCTACCTGGGTTCGCTGGCCGCTATTGGCCTGGACCCCAACGACCATGACGTCCGCTTTGTCGAGGATGACTGGGAGAGCCCGACGCTCGGCGCCTGGGGCCTTGGCTGGGAGGTCTGGCTCAACGGCATGGAGGTCACGCAGTTTACGTACTTCCAGCAGGTGGGCGGCATCGAGGTCGACCCCGTGCCCGTCGAGATTACCTATGGCCTGGAGCGCATCGCCATGTATGCGCAGGGCGTCAACTCCGTTTACGACCTGGTGTGGAGCTACCTGCCCGACGGCACGCCCATGACCTACGGCGACGTGTTCTTGGAGAATGAGCGCGAGTTCAGTGCCTATAACTTTGAGGTCGCCAACGTCGAGATGATGCGTCAGAAGTTTGACGACTACGAGGCTGAGTGCCATTCCTGCCTGGAGCGCAAGCTGCCGCTGCCGGCGTACGACTGTGTCATGAAGTGCAGCCACGCTTTCAACCTGCTCGATGCCCGCGGCGCGCTGTCCGCGGTCGAGCGTGCCAACTACATCCTGCGCGTCCGCGCCGTCGCCAAGGCGTGCTGCGAGGCCTACATGGCCGAGGTCGCCGGAGTCAACGAGAATGCCGATCAGGAAGGCGAGGTGGCGTAAGCCATGGCAGACGCTAAGGATTTCCTGTTTGAGATCGGTACGGAGGAAATGCCCTCCGCACCGCTGAACAATGCCGTCAAGCAGCTTGGCACCATGATCGCCAAGGGTCTCGACGAGGCCGGTCTGGCCCACGGCGAGGTCCGCGTGATCTCGAGTCCGCGCCGTCTGGCTGCACTCGTGGCCGACGTCGCCACCGCGACCGATGAGGTTCACGAGGTCAAGCGCGGTCCCGCGGCCAACATTGCCTTCGACGCTGACGGTAACGCCACCAAGGCCGCCCAGGGCTTTGCCCGCAAGTGCGGTGTGGCTGCAGAGGACCTGGTCCGTCGCGAGGACACCGACGGTCGCGAGTATGTGTTCGCCGAGAAGAATATTCCCTCCGCACCGGCTACGCCGATTCTGACTGCTCTGTGCGAGAAGACCATCGCCGGCCTGCAGTGGCCCAACTACCGCAGCCAGCGCTGGGGCCACGAGCACGCGACCTTTGTTCGTCCGGTCCGTTGGATCTGCTGCCTTTTGGGCGAGGATGTTGTGCCTGTGTCGTTTGCCGACGTGACGAGCGGCAACACCACGCGTGGTCATCGCGTACTTGGCCCTGGTGACCATGTGGTTGCCAGCCCCGCCGTCTACGAGCAGGTGCTCGAGGACGCCGGCGTGCTTTCTGCCGAGCGTCGTCGTGAGGCCATCCTCGCCGGTATCGCCGAGGTCGAGGCTGCCCGTCCCGGCTGCCATGTCGATACGCCCAAGAAGGTCTTCGAGGAGGTTATCAACCTCTGCGAGTGGCCGACGGTGCTCGTCGGTACCTTCGATGAGGAGTTCCTCAAGGTCCCGCACGAGATCATCTGCGAGTCCATGCTCACCAACCAGCGCTACTTCCCGATCTATGACGGCGAGGGCAAGCTCACGCGTGAGTTCGTGGTCGTCTCCAACAGCAAGCCCGAGAACGCCGAGCGCGTGATCGACGGCAACGAGCGCGTCGTGCGCGCCCGTCTGGACGACGCAAAGTTCTTCTACGAGGAGGACCTGAAGATCTCCCTCGACGAATTCCGTGAGCGTCTGGCCAAGGTTGCCTTCCAGGAGAAGCTCGGTAGCGTGCTCGCCAAGTCCGAGCGCATCGAGCAGCTCGCGCTCGCTATCGCCCGCGAGGCTCATCTGGGCGCCCATCTTGCCGCCGACGCTGCTCGCGCCGCGCACCTGTGCAAGGCAGACCTGGTGTCCAACGCCGTCGTCGAGTTCACGAGCCAGCAGGGCGTGATGGGCGGTTATTATGCGACCGCGATGGGGGAGAACGACGAGGTCGCCCATGCTATTCGCGATCACTATCGTCCTCGCTTTGCCGGTGACGAGCTGCCCGAGGGCACCGCTGGCTGCATCGTGGCCTGCGCCGACAAGCTCGATACCATCGCCGGTATCTTTTCTATCGGCGAGCCCCCGACCGGCTCTTCGGACCCCTACGCGCTGCGTCGTGCCGCTATCGGCATCATCAACATCCTGCGCGACCGCCTGCCGATCGACCCCACGTCGCTCATCGACTTCGCCCTCGAGCTCTACAGTGAGCAGGGCATTGAGTTCGACGCCGCCGAGGTCGCCCAGCAGGTTCGCGACTTCTTCCATGGCCGCCTGGTGAGCATGGCCCGCGACGAAAAGATCCCGGCCGATACCGTTGCCGCCGTCTCCGCGGTGCACATCATCGCCCCGTCCGTTTTCTTCGCCCGCTGCGCCGCCCTCGACGAGGCCCGCAAGAACGATGCCGAGACGTTCGATAACCTGGCGACCGCCTATGCCCGCGCCGCGCATATCTCCAAGCTCGAGCTGGGTGCGGAGTACGACCGCAGCCTGATGGGCGAGGCCGAGCTCGCGCTCGCCGACGCCTCCGAGGCTGCTCAGACCTCTGTCGATGCCGCCCTTGCTGCCGAGGACTACCCGGCCGCATTTGCCGCCCTCGCCGCCCTGCGCGCGCCCATCGACCGTTTCTTCGATGAGGTCATGGTCATGGACAAGGACGAGCAGCTTCGCGATAATCGCCTTAAGCTGCTCAACCGCTTCGAGGCCGTTTTCTCTGGCATCGCCAACATCGGTGAGCTTGCCCGCAAAAAGTAAGCCAGCTTGCGCATAAGCGCAAAAGGAGCCCCGCATGGATTGCCCGGTCACCGCTCGTCCCACCGTTATCGTTATCTCCGACTCGCTCGGTGATACCGCTTGTGAGGTGGTGCTTGCGGCGTCCGGGCAATTTGATGAAGGGGCTTTTCGCGTTTTACGCCTGCCTAAGGTGACCTCCGTGGAGCAGGTCAAGTCATTTGTGGGGCCGCGCGTCGATGCGGACCATCGCGATATCGCCGTGTTCCATACCATCGTCGACCCGGCCCTTCGTGCTCGCGTGCTCGATTACCTAGGTATGCTGCATATCCGTTCGGTCGACCTGATCGGTCCGACGCTCGCCGTGCTGTCGTCGCTCATCGGTGTGCCGCCCAAGGGCGTTGCGGGCGTGATTCACAAGACCGACGATCGCTATTTCCATCGCATTGAGGCTATGGAATATTTCGTTGAGCACGATGACGGGCGCGGTTGCGACGATTTGTCGGGTGCCGATATCGTGCTGCTGGGCGTATCGCGCACGTCCAAGACGCCGCTGTCGATGTATCTGGCTTATCAGGGCTACAAGGTTGCCAATGTTCCGTTGGCCCATGGCATGGAGCCGCCGAAGTCGATTTACGAGGTTGACCCGATGCGCCTGTTCGGCCTGATTTCGACCGTCGATGTGATTTCTGAAATTCGCGATAGCCGCTTGGGCGATGACTACGCTCGTGCCGTTGCCGGCTCCTATGCCGAGCCCGAGAGCGTGCACAGCGAGCTCGAGGAAGCCCGTGCGCTCATGAAGCGCCTAGGCTGCTTTGTGGTACGTACCGACGGCAAGGCCATCGAGGAGAGCGCCTCCGAGATCATCAGCCACTTGGAGGAAATCCAAGAAGCCCGCGCCCGCCGCGCCACCAGCCGCGCCTAATATTAGTAGCATTTTGATAAAGCGATTTAGCAAAAACATCGCATCTGACCTGCTTTTTTATTGTAGTGGTATCTTCATAAGGTAACCACCTTTACCTAC
>URJD01000064.1 GCA_900548075.1 uncultured Collinsella sp. | reverse complement strand
CGAAAGCCGCCGCCCTTTCCGCCGCTCTGACCGTGGCACTTTTGGCGGGCGCCGGCGCAACCGATGCCCACGCGGCAACACTGTCCGACACAGTCGGATCCACGCCGTCCGAGACGACGCTGATGCAGCCCGTCGACTATCGCGGCGACGGCTTTGGTTCCATGCAGGAGTGGAACGCCTCTATGGGGGCCAAGCGCGATTCCCTAGAGGTCCGCGCCCAGATCATCATGAACATGTACGGTGACTATGCCACCGATGACGAGCGCGCTGTGTTGCAGGGTTGCATCGACGATGCGGGTAGCCTGTTGACGATGGAGGAGGTCGACGCGAAGTCGGCCGAGCTTGACGAGCTTCGCTCCACGCTTGAGGACGCCAAACGCGAGGCGCTCGAAGCTGCGGCCGCCGAGGCAGAAGCTGCCGAGGCCGCCCAAGCTTCATATGGCAACGCAGGCTACGTCCCGTCCTATACGGCAGCTGCGTATTCTGCGAATGGTTCGGGGCTGACGCGTTCTGCCGGCGTCAATAACTATAACGGTCGCCGTGAGACGTATTACAGCAGCAATGTGCTTTACCACTATCGCACGGGCGAGTGGACCCAGGATTCCGAGGGCTTCTGGCGTGATTCCGATGGCTATTACGTTGTGGCTGCGGGCGATATGGCCCAGGGCTCGACCTTTACGGGCTCCAAGGGCGATTGTAAGGTCTATGACTCTGGCTGCGCTGCCGGAACCACCGACTGCTACACCGGTTGGTAATGAGCCATAAGCCTAAAGTCGTATGACGGACGGGGGTCTCTACGTTGCTTTCGAGCAAACGTAAAGACCCCCCGTCTTTTCTGTGCGCTTGAGCTAACAGAGCGTTTACCGTGGCGGTACGCGGCGCATATGGATGCAGGGCACACTAGTTCATGAGAAGTAAGGTCTTTCTCGTGGAGGAAGTGGTCTTGTGAACGCTCGAGATATCGCCGTTGCCGTCATCGCATTGATGCTTGGCTGTCTTGGCCCTACGGCCGCGCTCGTTGCGGGCATGCAGGGGTCATGCGGGGCTGCTCCTATCGTGGTCGGTGCGCTGATCGCCGCTGCATTGCTGGGCAGCGCCGGTGTAGTTCTTTGCCGCGATGACGAGGACGAAGCTCCGGAGTCGCAGCTCTAGTCATCGAGAAGCTGACTGCGGGCTATAGATGAAGATGAAAGCCGCCGTAAGGGGAGTGCTCCTTGCGGCGGCTTTGCTGTTGAGTCTGTTGACGTGGCGAGTCGGGCGCTACCAGCTTGCCTCGATTTCGCGAATACGCTGATAGAGCCATTCGTTCTGCGGCGCCTGGATATCGTGCTTGGCTGCCAGGCGGCAAATGGTGCCCGCGAACTCCTCGACTTCGGTTTTGCGTCGCGCGACGCGGTCCTGCGCCATTGACGGCATGCCGGCGGGATCGAGTCCCTCGATGAGGTGCACCATCTGCGTCAGATCTGCCTCGGTTAGCCCGATGCCTTCGGCGTTGGCGACCGCAAGCGTCTCGCGCATGGCGGAAACAAAGCAACGACGTTGCTCGGAACCCTGCTCCGTGGCGCTTCCGTACGTGCCGCCGTAGGCCATGCAGGTCTGGTTGATGCCGTCGTTGAGCATGAGCTTGGCCCACATGCGGTGTGCGATGTCGGCCTCGACGGTGTGGGCGATGCCACAGCGCGTGTAGAGCTCATCAATGGCGGCGACGGTCGCGGGGTCGGTGCCGGCGGCCGCGCCAAAGCGAATCTCGCCGGTATTGGTAAAAGTGAGCTCGCCGTTGAGGAATACGGCGTCCATGCCCTGGCAGATACCCAGGACGGTGTGCTCCCAGCCAAAGCGCTCGGCAATCTTTTGCTCACTGGTGATGCCGTTGCACAGCGACGCGATCAGTGTGTCGGGTCCCACGACGCTTTCCAGGGTTTTGAGCGCCACATCGAGCCCGGTTGTCTTGACCGTGAGGATGACCAGGTCGACGGGCGTCGCCTCGCTCGCGCGGACGGACTTGAGCGCGCAGGGCTTGCCGTTGACGGTGAGCGCATCACCCGCGTGGCGCTCAAAGCGCGCGTCGTCCATAACGTATTCGACGGCGTCGTTGCCGAGCGCTTGGGCGATCATGCTGCCGTAGAGCAGGCCCACGCCGCCCTTGCCGATGAAGGCGACCTTGTTGATCTGCATATGAATCATCTCCCCATAAAAAGGCGCCCGCGTAAGGGGCGCCTGATGGATTGTATGCTGCCGGGGTGATTGATGGGTGCGCGGAGCGGCTGTTATGAAAAAGAAACGTTTGCCTGGACGCTACGCTGCAGGGCAGACCGCAAAGACGCGCGCGGGATATCCGACGCCATCACGCACCTTGGGGAAGGTGCAGAAGATGACGGCGCCCGTGGCGGGAAGCTCGTCTAGATGGTCTATGACCTCGATCTGATAGCGGTCGACCGAGAGGATGTACTGTTCGCCGGGGTAGGGGTAGGCATCCTCGCGTGTGGTCACGGTTGCGGGGTCGGTGTCTGCCGGTTCGTGGCCGATGGCACCGATGTTGCGCTCTTCTACAAGCCATTTGATGGCATCGAGGTCCCAGCCGGGGTAGTGGGGCTGGCCGTCTTCGTCCTTGTTTTCGAGGTCGGCGAGCTTGGACCAGTCGGAGCGGAAGGCGACAAAGGCGTCCTCGGGAATGCGGCCGTGCTCGTTCTCCCAGGTCTTGAGGTCATCGACGGTCAGAATAAAGTCGGGGTTTGCGGCGCACTCCTCGTGTTTGTCGATGACGCAGAGCGGATGCATAAACTCGATAGGTTCGATCTCGCCAAGGGAGCGGCCATCGACATGGAAGTGGCGCGGCGCGTCGACGTGGGTGCCGTACTGCGAGGCGACCGAATACTGAAAGCAGCGCATGGGCGCGAGCATGTCCTCGGGCGTGTCGGGCAGGTAGTCGAAAAGCTTGGTGGACTCGAACGGCTTAAAGCCAAACCAGTGCGGGGTATCGCACGAGAGCGTGTGGGTGAGGTCGACCCAGCGATAATCGGTGCTTTTGAGCTGGGAGGCGAGGTTCCAAAGGTCGAGCGCGGGCATGGTTGGCTCCTTTCATCGGGCTTTTTGCTGATGTTAAAGCGGTGTCGTGACGGCTCGATTTCTGCTACGTTACGATACATTCTCGATTGCGATTCCACGATGTTTCGGCTGCGTGACCATTGTGTTTCGCCTTGCCGGGGCGCTGATGGCGAAGGGAGGGGCCGTGCAATACCGTGTTGACCCCAAAAGTGGTAACCGAATATCCGCTCTGGGTCTGGGCTGCATGAGGTTTCCCGGTGCGCCGGGACACCCCGATGCGAAGACGGCCGATGCCATCATCTCCCGTGCGGTAGAGCAGGGGATTAATTATCTGGATACCGCGTATCTTTATCCCGGTAACGAGGTGTGCGTGGGCGCCTCACTTGAGCGCCTGGGTCTGCGCGACCGGATTTTGCTTGCGACCAAGTTGCCGCACGCTTCGTGCAAATGTGCGGAGGATTTCGATCGGTTCTTCGACGAGCAGCTGCGCCGTCTGCGGACCGACCATATCGACTACTACCTCATGCACAACATCACCTCGCCCGCGCAATGGGAGCGCGTGGTGGCGTTGGGTATCGAGGACTGGATCACGCGCCAAAAGGCTGCGGGGCGCATTCGCCAGATCGGTTTTTCGTATCACGGCAGTGCGGCGGACTTCCTTACGATGCTCGATGCGTATGACTGGGACTTCTGCCAGATTCAGTACAACTATGCCGGTGAGCGCTATCAGGCGGGAAGGGCGGGGCTCTTGGCCGCTGCCGAGCGCGGGCTCGCGGTGTTTGTGATGGAGCCGCTGTTGGGCGGACGTCTGGCGGGCAAGCTGCCGCCGCGGGCTCGCGCCGTGCTCGATAGCGCGAGCGATCCGCATCTGAAGACGCCAGCTGCTTGGGGCCTCTCGTGGGTGTGGAACCATCCTCAAGTCACGATGCTGCTTTCGGGCATGACCGATACCGCGCAGGTGGACGAGAACGCGGCACTGGCCGATCGTGCGCTGCCGGATTCGATGACGAACGACCAGCTCGATACCATTGCGCGCGTATTGGAAGAGTTTGAGAAATCGAACCGTGTGCCCTGCACGGGGTGCGGCTACTGCATGCCGTGCCCCAAGGGCATCAACATCCCCGGATGCTTTGCCGCCTACAACGCGAGCTATGCGCACAGCTGGTTTACGGGGCTGTCGCAATACTTTACGGCGAGTGCGGTGCGCACGAGCGAGCCCAAGCTCGTGAGCAATTGCATCAAGTGCGGCAAATGCGCGCGTCACTGTCCGCAGCATATCGATATCCCCGCGCGCCTCGACGATGTGCGCCGCCGCTTTCAGCCTGGCCCCGTGACGACTGCACTTAAAGCCTTCGGCAAAACGCGCTCCTCGTGACCCTTTTATAACTTGCGGTGGAATAGTTCCTGTTTGCGGCAGAATAGGGGCCAAACAGGAACTATTCCACCGCAACTGAAGGGGGCCGTCGTGGGCCATCGGGATTCATGTAATGATTCGCGTGGGGTTCGTTGGGGCATTTTGGGCGCTGGGCACATTTCTCATCGATTTGCATCGTCGCTCAAGAAGGTCGACGGGGCACGGCTGGTGGCTGCGGCCGGTCGCACTCCTGCACATGTCGAGGAATTTTGCCGAGTGTTTTCGATCGATGCTGCGCATGGCCATGCCTCGGCCGACGATAGCGGCGATGCGGCTTATGACGCGCTGATTGCCGACCCCGATGTCGACGCAATCTACTTGGCTCTTCCGCATGGCATGCATACGCGTTGGGCCTGTCGCGCGCTGTGCGCCGGAAAGGCCGTGCTGTGCGAAAAGCCGGCCGTTTTGAGTGAGGAAGAGGCTCTCTCGATCGCCTCCACCTCTCGCGAGCGCGGCGTGCTGTTTATGGAGGCGATGAAGAATCGGTTTTGCCCGATGCGCACTCGCGTGAAAGACTTGCTTGCGTCGGGTGAGCTTGGCCGTATCGTCTCGATTGAAAGCGTGCAAAAGCTCGATTACGGCGAGTCTCCTTCGGGCTATCTGCTTGATCCGCTGCAGGGCGGCTGTCTATATGACATGGGCTGTTATGCGGTCGGTTGGTTTGAGGATTTGCTCGCGGGCGCGTGCGAGGTTTCGTCCCGTGAAGTTCGCTGGCGTGACGTATCAGGCGGCCGTGTCGATTGGGCCGACGAGATCCATATGAGCGTCGGCGGTATACCCATTCATATGGTGTGCGACGGCGAAGCAACATATGAAAGCCGCTTAACGATTGCCTGTGAGCGGGGCTCGTTGGAAATCGAGCGTCTTCATCGCCCCGAGCTCGCCCATGTGAAGTACTCCGACGGTCGAGCACTCGAAATCGATGCACCGTTTGAGGTCGATGATTTTTACGGTGAGGCATCGCATGCGACACAGCTCATTCAGGCGGGGAAACTCGAAAGCCCCATCATGTCCCTAGCCGCTACACAGCGCTGTGCGCACATCATCGATGCGATTCGCTTGAAACTTTAGGGCGTGGGGGCATGGCGCCAACGCCTGGAATGCCTTGGAGGCCTTTGCCCCTGATGCCTCTTTTATAACTTGCGGTGGAATATGGTCTGTTTGCGCCAAAATAGGGCACCAATAGACCGTATTTCACCGCAACTGATGAGGGGGAGCTGGAGATGCTGACGATTGGGTGCCACCTATCGACGACGAAGGGCTATCGGGCAATGGGGGAGACAGCGTTGTCCATTGGCGCCAATACCTTTGCATTCTTTACGCGCAACCCGCGCGGCGGCAAGGCGAAAGACCTTGACATGGATGACGTGGCGGCCCTGCGCGAGCTTATGGAGCAAAACGACTTTGGCCCGCTCGTGGCTCATGCCCCGTATACCTATAACCCCTGCTCAGCCAAAGAGCGGGCGCGCGAGTTTGCCCTGGAGGCCATGGCAGAGGACCTGCGGCGCATGGAGGCGCTGCCCGGCAACTACTACAACTTCCATCCCGGTGCGCATGTGGGGCAGGGCTCCGACGCCGGCATTCAGATGATTGTCGACACGCTGTGCCAGGTGATGTTTGAGGGGCAGCAGACGACGGTATTGCTCGAGACCATGGCGGGCAAGGGCACCGAGGTGGGCCGTAGCTTTGAAGAGCTGGCGTGCATTATCGAGGGCGTTGCCGCCAAGTGCCCAGAGCTGTCCGATAAGCTGGGCGTTTGTTTGGATACCTGCCATGTGAGCGATGCCGGCTACGACATCATCCATGATCTGGACGGCGTACTCGACGAGTTCGACCGCGTGGTGGGTATCGATCGCTTGCATGCCGTACACATCAACGATTCGAAGAAGCCTTGTGGCGCCCATAAAGATCGTCACGAGTGCATCGGCAAGGGATACCTTGGCAGCGAGGAATTTGGTGGCGGTATGCAGGTTATGCAGAATATTGTATCGAATGGCCACTTGCGTTCGCTGCCGTTTATTTTGGAGACTCCGAACGAACTTGCAGGTTATGCAGCTGAAATTAGACTATTAAGGTCATTGCAGCAGTAATGACTGTTACAAAGTGGAGTGTTCCATTCACGTTATGGGTTTGTTTCAATCAGTTTTCTCATTGCAGATTCGTAATTCCGGGTGCATAATAGCCAACAGTTTTTGCAGACCTCTGAATCAAACGAGGTCACCGGAAGGAGACTGATTATGAAGCTGAAGAAGCTTGGCGCATTTGCCGCCACGGGTGCTATGGCGCTCGCCCTTGCTCTGACGGGCTGCGGTTCGTCCAACGCCACCTCTGGTTCTGATGCCGGTTCCAGCAGCTCTGACGACGCTAAGGTCGAGAAGGTCGACGGCTCCAAGGAGTACGCGCTCGTCAAGGACGGTACGCTGACCGTCGGCACCTCTGCCGAGTACGCTCCGTTTGAGTACAAGGATGACAACGGCGATTATCAGGGCTTTGACCTTGAGCTCATCAAGGCTATCGGTGACAAGCTGGGTCTGGATGTCGAGTACATCAACAATGACTTCGACACGCTGGTTCCGGGCGTCGCTTCGGGCGCCAAGTATGACGTTTCCATCGCGGCTATCACCGACACGCCCGAGCGTGAGAAGGAAGTCACTTTCTCTGATTCCTACTACATGGACGATCAGGCTATCGTGACCAAGGTCGATAACACCGACATCACGGCCGACAACTACAGCGAGAAGCTCAACAACGCCGACGCTACCATCATCGTCCAGTCTGGCTCGACCGCCGAGGCCTTTGCCCAGGAGAACTTCCCCAAGGCCAAGATCGTCCCCTACAAGGACGCCACCGAGTGCTTCAGCGCCCTGCAGTCCGATAAGGGCGACGCCGTAGTCACCAACCGCTCCGTTGCCAGCCAGCTGACCGCCGAGCAGTTCAACACCTGCCAGACCATTAAGCAGATTAGCACCGGCGAGGAGTACGCCATCGCCATCAACCAGGGCAACACCAAGCTCAAGGACGACATCAACCAGGCTATCAAGGACCTGACCGACGACGGTACCGTCGACGCCCTCATGGCTAAGTACAATATCAAGTAAAATAACTACTTGATTGCGCGCGGGCCCTTTCCGTTTTGGCGGAAAGGGCCTTTGCGCTTCTCTTGACGGAGAGCGTTTCCGTCTCGTTTTGCCGGCAACTTCTATGATAGGAGCCACCTTGTCTCGACTGAACAAAGGGGCCGCGGAGCAGCGTTTTCCACTGCCCTCGATGCTCCAAAAGCTGGCCTGTGCCCTGGCTGTGGCGCTCGCCCTGGTATGCGCGGGGGCCTGCGTGCCCACGACCGCCCAGGCGCTTGAGACCGCAAAGATTACCGCCCGACCCAATACCGGTTCGGGTAGCGATGTGGTCGGCGGCACCGAGACGCGCATCACTTGGGAAGTTCAGGCCGATGCCGACGAGGAGCTGAGCGGTCTTTCGCTGACGTTTGTCGACGGCACGACGTTTGGTACCGATGACACGCGATTGACGATGCTCTCGGGCGAGGACCTCATGGATCGTACGCCCATGAAGCCCACGTGCAAGGCTGACGGCCAGACGCTCAAGATTGACTTTGGCGAGACGGCGCCTGCCGGCGGCTATTTCCGCGTCGAGGTTTACGGTGTGACGTTTCCCGTCGAGGGCGGCGATGAGGCCTTTAGCGGCACCTATACGCTCGCCGACGGTTCGACCAAGAAGATCTCCAAGATTCCGTCGGTGGAGATCAAGGGCGTGACGGCCTTCGATAACTTCCTGGCCGACCTTAAGGAGCAGCCGTGGGTCGAGGCGTGGAACTCCAATATGTTCCTGCGCCTGTTCCTGAACCCGGTCATTTTGGTCCAGAGCCTGCCGATCGTCTTCAAGGGCTTCCTTATGTCGCTTTCGATCGTGCTCGTGGCGTTTCCGCTGGCAATTCCCTTTGGCTTTGCCCTGTCGCTTATGCGCATCTCCAAGTCGCGCATCCTGCGCTGCCTCGCCGGCATCTACGTGAATATCATTCGCGGTACGCCGGCGTTCCTGCAGATCTATATCGCGTTCTTCGGTCTGCCGTTGGCCGGCGTCAAGGTGGACGACTATGTTTTGGGCGTTATCGTCATGGCCATGAACTCGTCTGCGTACCTGTGCGAGATCTTCCGTGCCGGTATTCAATCGATCCCCAAGGGCCAAAACGAGGCTGCTCGCTCTCTGGGCATGAATGCCTTCCAGACGCTGCTCTACGTTATGATTCCGCAGACGTTCCGCAATGTTTTGCCTACGCTGACCAGCGAGTTTATCTTGCTTTACAAGGATACGTCGCTGCTTGCCGCCGTGGGTGTGGTCGAAATCGTCATGAACGCCCGTACCATCGTGGCCACGACGGGCTCCATTACACCGTACGTGGTTGCCGCCCTGTTCTATCTGGTCATCACCCTGCCGCTCGCTCGCTTGGTGAGCGGTCTTGAGGCGAGGCTTTTGGGTACGACCGAGACCAAGAAGAAGCGTCCCGCTAAGAGCGCCGGACAGGTTGTCGCGACGCCTGCCGATCACATCGCCGGTCTGTAAGGAGGTCCTATCATGAGCGAAACCAATAACT
>URJD01000063.1 GCA_900548075.1 uncultured Collinsella sp. | reverse complement strand
GATTGCCGCCAGCCTGTTCCTGCAGACATGGCTCGATCGTAAAAACGAGGAGGTTCAGCATGCCTAGCGCTTCCGATCCGCGCCAGCCGAATCGCCAGGGGCAGCCCGCGCCGCGTCCTGTCCAGGCAGGTCAGCGCTCGGTGCAGCCGATGCCGCGTCCGGCTCAGCCCTGCTCGCATGCGGCCCGCCCCGCCCAGCGAGCGACTCAGCAGCCAACTGCCCGTACGGCGCAGCCCACTGGCGGCACTCGTTTTAAGCAGCAGGCTTCTACGCAACGCGCACAGGCTCCTCAATCGCAGCCTCATGCGCATCACGCCCGCGGTTCGCATGGCGTTGCTCCGGCGACCCGCTCGAGCTACAACACGCATACTCGTCGCGGTGCTCAAAAGAAGAGCTCTCCGGTTCCCATGATCATCGGCGTTGTGGCGGCGGTGCTTGCGCTTGTCGCGATCGTTTTCTTTGTCGTGCCGGCCGTCAAGGGCTTCTTTGCCGGTGAGGATACGAAGGTCACGGCTGGTCAGCAGGTTACGGTAACCATTCCCGACGGTGCTTCGGGCGATACGATCGCCTCGATTCTCTCCGAGAACCATATCGTCGAGAATCCCAAGGATTACTATGCGGCGGTGAAAAAGCTCAACGCCGATATGTCGCTCAAGCCTGGTACCTATTTGTTCACCACACTCATGGACGCGACCAAGGTTGTTCAGCAGCTCATGGAAGGTCCCAACGCGGGCTCCAATGCGCTAACTATCCCTGAGGGCCTGACGGTCGATCAAGTCGCCGACCGTGTGGCCCAGGCCTACGATGGCATCTCTAAGGAAGACTTCCTCAACCAGGCTAAGGCCTCCAACTACGTGGACGACTATAGCTTCCTTAAGGGCGCCGCCAACGACTCGCTTGAGGGTTTCTTGTTCCCCAAGACTTATTCGTTGGGCGATTCGCCGACGGCCGATGACGTGATTCGCGCTATGCTCGATCAGTTTAAGACCGAGTACAAGTCGCTTGACTTTGCGAGCTGCGAAGCCAAGATCAAGGAGCGCTATGGTGTGGAGATGTCCGACTACGACATCGTCAACTTGGCCTCTATCGTTGAGCGCGAGGGCCTCAACGCCGATCAACGTGCGCACGTGGCCTCGGTCTTCTACAACCGCCTTGCCGGCAAGCTCGACGGTCTACGCTATCTCAACAGCGATGCGACCATGATGTATGTCACCGGTGGCGAGGTTACCGCCGACGACCTGCAGAGCGATAGCCCGTATAACACCTATAAGCATGAGGGCCTGCCGCCCACGCCCATCTGCTCTCCGTCGCTCGAGGCACTCAAGGCCACGCTTGAGCCGACCGACTCCGATGACCTGTATTTCTACATTACGCAGGACGAGGAGTACTTCTCGCAAACCTACGAAGAGCATCAACAGTCTTGGAATTAGCATGAGGATTTTTAGCCCCAAACGATACGTTGCCTCGGTCGATCGCATCGACCTTGATACCCTGTGGGCCGACGGCAAACGCGCCATTCTGCTCGATCGCGATAACACCCTGGTGCCGCGCGACACCGAGCAGGTTCCCGCCGCGGTTTCCGCTTGGCTCGATGCCGCCCGCGCCAAAGGCTTTAAGCTGTGCATGGTGTCCAACAACTGGCATCGCGAACAGGTCATGAGCTCTGCACGCGAGCTGGGACTCGAGGCCATCAGCCACGCCATGAAGCCGGCGCCGTTTGCCCTCAAGGCGGGTCTTAAGCGCCTCGGCGCCACGGCCGACGAGGCGGTGCTGATCGGTGATCAGCTCTACACGGACGTGTGGAGCGGCAATTTTGCCGGCGTCGATACTATCCTGGTTAAGCCGCAGGCAACCCAGGACCTGTGGTACACGCAGATCTTCCGTATCTTTGAGCGCCGGGCCCTGCGCGACCTTCCCTGCGAGGAATAGGTTTCGCCATGTCTCAGCACATCAAACACGGCTGCGACCATATCTTCTTTATCGGCTTTTTGGGCGCGGGCAAATCGACGCTTGCGCGCAACGTCGGCACTATGTTCAAGCGGCGTTTTATCGATACCGACCGCCTGGTCGTGCGCCGTTGCGGCAAGTCGGTAACCGAGATTTTTGAGACCGAGGGCGAGGATCGTTTTCGCGAGCTCGAGACCTCGGCGCTCCGTTCGCTCCAAAGCGAGCGCAGCCTGTTGGTTTCGTGCGGGGGCGGTATCGTCGAGACGCCGGTGAATATTGAGCTGATGCACGATATGGGTACGTGCGTTTACCTCGAGGGCGACTTCGAGGATTCGATTCGCCAGATTCGTCGGTCCGACACGCGCCCCGATTTCCGCTCGCCCGAGCATGCCGCGCGCCTGTTTGAGCATCGCCGTCCGCTGTATCGCCAGGCCGCCGATATTACCCTTGATATTCGCAACAAGTCCTTCGAGGACGTTTCCTACCTTTGTGCCGAGATGCTTTTGGAGCGTGGACTGCTATGATTCGCCGTCAACTGATCAATTTCCAAAACCGCAGTGTCGATGTCCGCGTCGGATTGGGCGCGTTCGATGAGCTGCCGCGCATGTTTGCCTCGGCCGTGGGCAAGCCTAAGCGCGCGATGGTGGTTTGGAACGACGCCACATCCGAGCGTTTTGGTGAGGTCGTCGAGCATGCGCTGGTCGACGCCGGTTTTGCCGTGTCGCTGCTCGTCCTCGAGGTTTCGCCTGCTGGTGCCACGCTGACCGACGCCGATGCTATCTTTGGCGCCCTGTCTGCCAACCGCATCACCTGCGACGATCTGGTTGTCGCTGTTGGCGATGCCGCAACCTGTTCGGTTGTTGGCTGGTGCGCCAACCAGTGGTGTGGCCGAACCGAGTGCGCGCTGCTGTCGACGACCTTCGACGCCATGCTCACGGTCGCGACGACCATGAAGCCGCTCGTCGCCTCGTTGGCCAATGCGCTTCCCGCTATCGCGTTCCGTCCCGAACCGGGCTTGGTTGTGTGTGACCTCGACCTTGTTCGCGAGGCGGAACCCGAGGACCTCAAGTTCGGCTATGCGGTACTTGTTGGCACCATGCTTTCGAGCAGCAAGTCCCGCTGGAATCAGTTTACTGAGACCGTCCCCGAGATTCTCGCGGGCGAGGAGGTCGCGCTCGTCAATGCCGTTCAATGGTCTCAGACTGCCCGCAAGGACGTGCTGACGGCCACGAACCCGAGCGCTCGCCATGCGCTCGATTTTGGCAAGACGGGGGAGCGCACCCTGCGCGCTTGCTTGGGCGATGCCGCTTCGCAGGTCCCTGCCTACCAGCTGTTGTCCGAGGGCATGCGCTTTGAGGCGCGCCTGGCACATGATGCCTGCGACTTCGATATCGATTACGTCTTTGAGGTCGATGACTGCCTGGAGGACTTTGGTATCGAGGAGCTTGCCTTCGATCTGGAGCCTGCCGCATATATCGAGGAGTTCCGCAGACAGCAGTTTGTCCGCTCGAACCGCAGCATGCTGCCGCTGCCCGCGGCGCTCGGCGCCATTCGCCTAACGAGCGTCGAGGACGAGGTTCTTGAGCGCCATGCCCACGCCTACTTGGCTTCTCGTAAAGAACTTCTCTAAGATTTATTGACTTCCATCGTCTTTCGTATCATGTTGAGGGGCGGGTTTTCAATCGGTTGCGGATCGCATGCGATTCCGTCGTTCGGTTGAGACCCGTCCCGTCTATATTGAGACAACAAGAAAGGAATCTGCATGTCTGAGTTTGCTGCCGGTCCTGCCGGTCGTATCGAGCGTGTCCGTGCCCTGATGGTCGAGCGTGGCTACGACGCCATCGTGGTGCGCGACGAGGCCAACCTTCGTTGGCTTACGGGCGTGAAGGGCGTCTTCGACTACACCTTCGAGTTCCCGCACGCTGCGTTTATTACGGCCGACCAGTGCCTGTTCCACACCGACTCGCGCTACCTCAACAGCTTTGAGGAGAACACGCCAGCCGGCAGCCCCTGGGTCTACGACATGGATGAGGGCACCATCCCCGGTTGGGTCGCCGGCAAGATCGCGGCCAACAAATGCCGCGTCTGCGCTGTCGAGGACGATATGCAGATTAATTTCTACCAGGGTATTCAGCGCGGCCTGGAGGACCGTTCCGTCGCCTGTATGCTGCCGCTGATGCACGACGATATCCGCAAGATGCGCGCCATCAAGGACGCCGAGGAGATTGAGCTCATGCGCCATGCGCAGTCGATCACCGATGCCGCCTTCCAGCACATGCTCGGCTTTATTAAGCCCGGTATGACCGAGAAGCAGGTACGCAACGAGCTCGAGAACTTTATGTTCGCCAACGGTGCCGACAGCCTGGCCTTCGGTTCCATCGTCGCGAGCGGCCCCAACACCGCCAACCCGCATGCCGTGCCGAGCGACCGCGTGATCGAGAAGGGCGATTTCGTTCTTATGGATTACGGCGCGGGCTATTGCGATTACCGCTCCGACATGACGCGCACTGTCGTGATGGGCGAGCCCACCCAGGAGCAGCTCGACCTGTACGCACTCGTGCGCCGTACGCACGAGGAGTGCGTCGCCGCCATCCATCCGGGCGTTGAGGGCAACGACATCTTCAAGCTCTCCAAGAAGATCATCGGCGATGCCGGCTATGGCGATTACTATAACCATGGCTTGGGTCACGGCGTGGGCATCGACATCCATGAGCTGCCCAACTTTAACCGCAGCAAGAATATCATCGAGGTCGGCTCGGTTATCACCATGGAGCCCGGCGTCTACCTGCCCGGCGTGGGCGGCGTGCGCCTGGAGGACTACGGCGTGGTCACCGAGAACGGCTATGAGCCCTTCACCAAGACCCCGCACGACCTGCACGTTATCGACTGCTAGTTTACTTCAGTAGATAGTTTGGGGCGGGGCGTCCGGATTGATTCGGACGCCCCGCGTTCTCTTTTTATGCGCTCACCGCAGGCGCCGTCTGCAAGTGTATAATTTCTGTCGTATGTAATTTGGACGCTTGTGCGTTCTGCCCATAACAAGAAAGGTCGCTATGCCTACCATTTCCACCGCCGACTTCAAGAACGGCCTCGGTCTCCGCATCAAGGACAAGGTCTACACCATCGTCGAGTTCCAGCATGTCAAGCCGGGCAAGGGCGGCGCGTTTGTGCGCTACAAGACCCGCGACATCAAGAGCGGCCGCGTCGTCGAGAACACCTGCAACGCCGGCACCAAGTTCGAGAGCGTCATGCTCACCACCCGTGAGTTCCAGTACCTCTACAACGATGGCACCGACTACATCTTCATGGACAACGAGTCCTATGAGCAGGTTCCCGTTCCCGAGGACATGGTGGGCGAGAACTCCAAGTGGCTGCGCGAGAACGACATCTGCCAGCTGCTCTTCGCCGACGATGAGCTCATGGGCGTGACCCCGCCGATGTTCATCGAGACCACCATCGTCCAGACCGACCCGGGCTTTAAGGGCGACACCGTCCAGGGTTCCACCAAGCCGGCCACGATCGACACCGGCGCTGTCATCCAGGTCCCCATGTACCTCAACGAGGGCGAGGTCATCAAGGTTGACACCCGCGACGGCAAGTTCGTCTCCCGCGTCTAGCAAACAACTTTTCTAGGAGGACTCATGCCCCAGGAAATCAAGATTGACGGCATCGGCATTTCGCCCGATGTTCTGACCGCCATCGTCTCGCGCGCCGTGTCCGATGTCGAGGGCATCGCCTCCGTTGGCGTCAAGGACCTTGCCACCAACCTTGTCTCCATGATGCTCTCGTCCAAGGCCCCGGCTTCCGAGCCGGCGGTCGAGGCCGAGGTCGTCGGCGACAAGCTCGCACTCACCGTGCGCGTCGTGGTGTTCTTTGGCTATCCGTTCAAGAAACTCGCCGAGGCCGTTCGCGCTGCCGTGGTCGCCGCCATCGATGCCCAGGTTGGCGTTGAGGTCGAGCGCGTTGACGTTTGCATCGACGGCCTCGTTTTCCCCAAGGAGTAACCTTTGAGCCTTAAGGTTTATCGCGGGCGTACGCTTGCCCGCAGTCAGGCGCTGCAGCTGCTGTTCCAGGCCGAGGCCACGGACAGCCCGCTCGAGCGCGTCCTCGAGGGTGATTTCCTGATCTCGAAGGGTCCCCTCGATCCCTATGCGCTGGAGCTGTGCCGAGGTGCCTACGAGCATATCGACCGCATCGACTGTGCTCTGCGCTCCGTTGCCAAGAACTGGGATCTTATGCGCATGCCCGGCGCCGACCGCAACCTGCTGCGTATCGCCGTTTACGAGATGCGTTTCCTCACCGACGAGGAGGTCTCGGACGCCATCGTGATCAACGAGGCCGTTGAGCTTGCCAAGGCCTATGGCACCGACCAGTCCGCGTCGTTCGTCAACGGCGTGCTGGGTAAGATCGCTCGCAGCGAGGAGCTGCCGGGCGAGGACCTATACCAGGAGCTGCTGGCCGAGGATCGCGCTCGCGAGGAGGCACAGGCTGCCGAGGCTGCCGCAAAGGTTGCAGCTGCTCAGGCTGAGGCTGGCGTGCTGGCCGAGGATGCGGTCGCCGCCGAGGCTGACATCGACTCCGTCGAGGAGTAGTCATGCCAGAGGGTTCTGTCCGTAACTTTGATGAGATCTCGGACCGTCTGGATCAGATTATCGCTACCGTTCGCTCCAAGGATACCTCCTTGGAGCGTTCGCTCGATTTGTTTGACGAAGCGATTGAGCTGGGGTCCCGCGCGGTCGATATGGTCGACAAGTTTGAGCTTACGCCGCGTGAGGCCGACAAGCTCGAGCAGGAATACGATGAGGATGCGGCAAACGAATCCCAGGATAGCTAGGCCGCATCTCCGGATACGAATGGTTGATGGCATTCATGAAACGCGTGCGTCTTGATGACGAACTGATTTCACAGGGCATCTGCGCCGATCGCGCGGATACCCTTCGCACTCTTATGGCCGGCTTGGTCTCGAGTGGCGGTGAGCGCTTGAGTTCGCCGGGTCTTAAGGTGATCCCGGGCCTGCCGCTGCACGTGAAGGGGCGCATTCCCTATGTTGGCCGCGGCGGTCTTAAGCTCGAAGGCGCGCTCGATGCGTTTGGCATCAATCCGACGGGCCTTGCCTGTCTGGATGTGGGCTGCTCTACCGGCGGCTTTACCGATTGCCTGCTCAAGCGCGGAGCTGCGACCGTTGTCTCGGTGGACGTGGGTCGCGCCCAGTTCGATTGGTCGTTGCGTCAGGACGATCGCGTGACGCTGCATGAGCGCACAAACGTGACGCAGCTGCCTGAGCTTGGCTATGCCGGCGCCATCGACCTGGCAGTGTGTGATGTCTCGTTTACTAGCATCGCGAACATTATCGATGCGGTGCTGGCGTGCCTGGCGCCTACGGGTGCATTCTGCACGCTCGTAAAGCCGCAGTTTGAGGCTCCGGCGGCGCTGGTGGGCGAGGGCGGCATTGTGACCGATCCCGCCGTGCGCCGCGATACACTCGTGGCGGCGGTTGAACTCTTTGCTGCCAAGGGCCTCTTCCCGGTCGATGTGTGCGTGTCACCCATTCATGGTGCCAAGGGCAACGTTGAGTTTTTCCTGTACGGCACGAGATTTGACCCCGGCGACCGCTCGCAAGATGAGCTGCAATCCCAGGTATCGGTTTTGAGCGAGAAAGCTGCAACGCTATGAAGGTCTTTCTGGTTCCCAATTACTACAAGCAAGAGGCGGTCGAGAGCGGCCTGATGCTTGAGCTTTGGCTGACGCGCCAGGGCTATGAGGTCGCATGGGCTGCCGACCAGCGATCGAAGATTCAAAGCACGCCTGATATTGACGGCTCCGATCTGGTCATTACGCTCGGCGGCGACGGTACGTTGCTGCGCGCTGCCCGCATCCTCAACCATCGCGAGATTCCTATCCTCGGTCTTTCCTATGGTCACCTGGGCTTTTTAACTGCTGCGAGCCCCGAGGAGCGCGACATTCTGCAGGTCGTGAGCGACGCCCTTTCCGGCGAGCTGCACGTGAGCCGTCGCGCCACCATCGCCGCGGATATCGTGTCCGTGCGCGACGATGGCACGAAGGATGTCGTGCGCACGTTCGCCCTCAACGACATGGCGCTCACGCGCGGCCCCCTGTCCGATATGGTTGAGTTCGACATCACGGTGTCGGGCCACCATATCGATCGACTGCGTGGCGACGGCGTGGTCGTGTCCACGGCGACTGGTTCTACGGGGTACGCGCTCAGTGCAGGTGGCCCCATCGTGAGCCCCGATTACACGGGCATGGTCTGCGTGCCCATCGCTCCACATACCATTCAGGCTCGCGCTTTCTTGACTTCGCCGAGTGATGTCGTCGAGATCTTTATGTCCGATGATCGCCCGAGCGTTCCGGCGATCGCTATCGATGGACAGTTTATTACCTGCGATGGCACCGTTGAGAGCGTGGCTGTGCGCCGCGGGCCCGGAGATGTGCTGCTGCTCGATTACGGCCCCGAGAGCTTCTATAACTCGGTGAGCCGCGTATTCTACGGAGTCCGTCATGATCGATGAGCTGCAGGTTTCCAACATTGCACTTATTCGTGAGGCGACGTTGGTTCCGAGCGCGGGCCTAACGGTTCTGACCGGCGAGACCGGCGCCGGCAAGACTGCGCTGCTCTCGGCCCTCAAGCTTATTTTGGGCGAGCGTGCGGATTCGTCGACGGTGCGCGAGGGCGAGACGCTGGCGAGCGTCGAAGCGCGTCTGTTTGACGGGCCGCACGACACGGAGGGCTTCACGGTCCAGCGCAGCCTTTCTGCCGAGGGCCGCAGCCGCGTGAAGATTGACGGCCGCATCGCCAGTGTGCGCGAGCTTTCGGAGCGCGTTGGCGTGATGATGGATCTGTGCGGACAGCATGAGCATCAGCGCTTGCTCGACCCGGCGCACCATGTTGCCATGGTTGATGCCTGGGCGGGACGCTCTGCGCTCGAGGCGCTGGATGCGTACCGCGCTTGCTTTAAAGCCTCGCGCGCGGCCGCTAAGGAGGTCCGTCGCGTTGAGGAGGCCTCGCGTGCACAGGGGAGCCGCGTCGAGGAGGCGCGCTTTGCCCTCGAGCACATCGGCGAGGTCGACCCTAAGCCGGGCGAGTATGAGGAACTCGAGGAACTGCTGCCGCGCTCCGAACATGCCG
>URJD01000062.1 GCA_900548075.1 uncultured Collinsella sp. | reverse complement strand
AACAAGCAGGAGAACGGCGCAGAGAGCGGTTGGACAGCGAGCGAGTCCCAGGCGTGGCGAGGTGCCTTGAAAGAGGAGGGCATAGGGCTTTTGCCCATGCCCGACGATTGAAAGGCAGATCGCCCGTCTGGGGCTCGCACAGCGTCAAGCCGACCGCCGTTCGTTAGAACGGCGGAAGAAAAAGTGCATGAATTGGGAATCGTCTATCATATCATTCGCGATGTCGAGAATGTGGCGCGCGCTCATGGCGTGCGTCGCGTTTCGAGCGTGACGTTGCTACTGGGCGAGGTCTCGGGCGTCGTTCCCGACTTGCTGCTCGACGCTTGGCGCTGGGCAGCAGATAAAAAGCCTATCGCGCAGGGCGCGGAGCTTATCGTGGAGCCCGTCGAGGCCGTGACACATTGCGAGGCGTGCGGCTGCGACTACGCGACGGTCGAGCACGGCAAGACCTGTCCCCATTGCGGTAGCGGCGAGACCTATTTGCTGCAGGGCCAAGAGGTCATGATCAAACAGATCGAGACCCCCGACGAGGACCCGGCAGACGCTGCTCCCGACGGCCCTTCCGACGCCCCCGATGCCGTTGACGCCGCCAACCCTCTCCACATCACCTAACATCCAATGACTGCATGGGCTAGAGTTCTAAACATATTTGCTTCGGTTAGTCAAGTCATATCTGTTTAAACAAAATGGCGGCACGCAGACGCATTGGGATCCACCTAAAAGCGGTCTTAACGAACAGTGCACCTTTATATGTCTTTGAAAGCAATCAACAAATCACGTTTTAGCAGGCAATAAGCTGTAAAACAGCAACGTAATCAATTTGTAACAAACTTAGACGTTTAAACAAATAATGCAACCTTTTGCGAATTTAGCTATAATTCCACAATCCAAACAGGTATACTTCGTTCATGTCGTGTAGGAAATACGTAGACAAAAAGGAGGTTATGTGATGGTAAGTATTGTTCTTGCTAGCCACGGGGACTTGGCAGCTGGAATCAAGCAGACGGGCTCGATGGTCTTTGGCGATCAGCCGTCTGTTGCCGTGGTCTCGCTCGAGCCGAGCATGGGCCCCGACGACTTCCGTGCCAAGGTCGAGGAAGCAATCGCTTCCTTCGAAGACCAGGAGCAGGTGCTCTTCCTCGTTGATCTGTGGGGCGGCACGCCGTTCAACCAGATCAGCGGGCTCATCGAGGGCCACGATTCCTGGGCTATCGTCACCGGTGTCAACCTGCCTATGCTCATCGAGGCATATTCGCAGCGCTTTGACGCAAAGAACACTGCACATGCGATCGCAAAACATCTCGTGACTGAGGCTAAGGCTGGCGTGCGCGTCAAGCCCGAGTCTCTGGAGCCCGAGGAGAAGAAGCCGGCTGCGGCCGCCGCTGCTCCTGCAGGCGCCATCCCTCCGGGAACGGTCATCGGCGATGGGCACATCAAGATCGCCCACGTCCGTATCGACACCCGTCTGCTTCATGGCCAGGTGGCCACCACGTGGACCAAGCAGATCAACCCCAACCGCATCATCGTGGTTTCCGACGGCGTTGCTCACGACGAGCTCCGCAAGACCATGATCGAGCAGGCTGCCCCTCCGGGAGTCCATGCCAACGTCGTGCCCATCAAGAAGATGGCCGAGGTCGTCAAGGACACGCGCTTTGGTGACACCAAGGCCATGCTGCTCTTCGAGAACCCGCAGGATCTGCTCAAGGCCATCGAGGCCGGCGTCGACATCAAGGAAGTCAACATCGGTTCCATGGCTCACTCCAAGGGCAAGGTCGTCGTCACCAACGCCGTCGCTATGGGCGATGACGACGTCAAGACTCTCGAGGCCCTCAAGGCCAAGGGCGTCAAGTTCGAGGTCCGCAAGGTTCCTTCGGATTCCTCCGAGGATCTCGACGCCATGTTGAAGAAAGCTAAGGCCGAACTGGCCGCTCAAGCATAGTAAAGGAGGGTCCGATACATGTCTGCAATCACTATTCTGCTTGTTGCGATTGTCGCGTTGCTTGCCGGTATGGAAGGCATCCTGGATGAGTTCCAGTTCCATCAGCCGCTCGTGGCATGCACGCTTATCGGTCTCGTAACCGGTCACCTTCAGGAGGGCATCCTCCTGGGCGGTTCGCTCCAGATGATGGCCCTTGGCTGGGCTAACGTCGGCGCCGCTGTCGCGCCTGACGCCGCTCTGGCCTCGGTCGCTTCTTCGATCATCATGGTGCTCGCCCTCAACGGTGGCGCCACCGATTCGGCCAAGGCCGTTACCGCCGCCATCGCCGTCGCCGTCCCGCTGTCGGTCGCTGGTCTGTTCCTGACCATGATCTGCCGTACCCTGGCTACCGCTATCGCTCACGCCATGGACGGTTGCGCCGAGAAGGGCGACTTCTCCGGCATCGAGCGCTGGCAGTACGCTGCTATCCTCATGCAGGGCCTTCGTATCGCCATCCCGGCAGTACTTCTGTGCATCATCCCGGCCGAGGCTGTTACCAACGCGCTTAACGCTATGCCCGACTGGCTGTCCGGCGGTATGGCTGTCGGCGGCGGCATGGTCGCTTCCGTCGGTTACGCCATGGTCATCAACATGATGGCCACCAAGGAGACCTGGCCGTTCTTCATCCTCGGCTTTGTCCTTGCTGCCATCCCTCAGCTCACGCTGATCGCCCTTGGCCTCATCGGCATCTCCCTTGCCCTCATCTACCTTGGCCTTAAGGATCTGGCCAAGCAGGGTGGCGGCATGGGCGGCGGCTCCGGTGACCCGCTCGGCGACATTCTGAACGATTACGAGTAGGAGGGGAGTGATACATATGGCAGAGAACAAGATTCAGCTCACCAAGGCTGACCGCAAGAAGGTTTGCTTCCGTCATCAGTTCCTTCAGGGCTCGTGGAACTACGAGCGTATGCAGAACGGCGGCTGGTGCTTCGCAATGATCCCTGCGATCAAGAAGCTCTACACCAGCAAGGATGACCAGATTGCCGCTCTTAAGCGCCACCTGGAGTTCTATAACACCCATCCCTATGTTTCCGCCCCCGTCATTGGCGTTACCCTCGCTCTCGAGGAGGAGCGCGCCAACGGTGCTCCGATTGACGACGTCGCCATTCAGGGCGTCAAGGTCGGTATGATGGGCCCGCTCGCCGGCGTCGGCGACCCCGCCTTCTGGTTCACCCTTCGCCCGATTCTGGGCGCTCTGGGCGCTTCCCTGGCCCTGTCCGGCAGCATCGCCGGTCCGTTGCTGTTCTTCTTCGCGTGGAACATCATCCGTTACGCCTTCCTGTGGTACACGCAGGAGTTTGGCTACAAGGTCGGCTCCTCCATCGCCAAGGACCTCTCCGGCGGTCTGATGGGCAAGGTCACCGAGGGTGCTTCCATCCTGGGTATGTTCATCATCGGCGCCCTGGTCGAGCGCTGGGTGTCCATCTCCTTCACCCCGGTCGTCTCCAAGGTCACGCAGTCTGCTGGCGCCTTTATCGACTGGGCTAACCTGCCCTCCGGTTCTGAGGGTGTCAAGGAAGCACTGACGATGTATAACTCCATCGGTGCTAACGCCCTTGATCAGGTGAAGGTCACCACGCTTCAGGCCAACCTCGATCAGCTCATCCCTGGCCTTGCCGCCGTGTGCCTGACCCTGCTGGTCTGCAAGCTCCTCAAGAAGAAGGTCAGCCCGATCGTCATCATCCTGGCTCTCTTCGCCATCGGCATCATCGGTCGCGTCTGCGGCTTCATGTAAGCACGTTTCGGCTTAAGACCGAGAATTGCTAGGCAAGGGCTTTTGAGCCATTGAAACGGACCGCACCCGGTGGGTACACTGGATGCGGTCCGATTGTTTTATTTGGAGGGCGAGGCGCGCATGGCGCAATCTCAGAACAGCACGGTCGATCTGGCAACGCCGGCAACCTGCCTGATGGGGCTTACCAGCCACGGTAACGTGATGGTGGGCAATAAGGCGTTCGAGTATTACAACGAGCGCAATCCCGAGGATTATATTCAAATCCCGTGGGACGAGGTCGACTATATCGCCGCCGAGGTTTTGCGCGGCACCAAGAAGATTACGCGTTTTGCCATCTTCACCAAGGACAACGGTCACTTTACGTTTTCGACGCGCGACGACAAAGAGACGCTTCGTGCTGTCCGCAAGTACGTCGACGAGGATAAGCTTGTGCGTTCGCCCGACTTTATCGATGTGACGGCCAAGGGCGCCAAGAGCATCCCTTCCGTTATCAAAAACCTCTTCCACAAAGGTAACTAGCTCCTCATAAGTTGCGGTGAAATAGTTCCTAAATACGGCTTTAGATGCTTCAGACAGGAACTATTCCACCGCAACTTCGAAGTCTAGTCATGCGACGTATTGCGATGCAGTAAATCTGCTACACTAGTACAACATGCCTCCGTAGCTCAGGGGATAGAGCACCGCTCTCCTAAAGCGGGTGTCGACGGTTCGAATCCGCCCGGGGGCACCAGAGGAATATCGAGCCCGGTACCGTTACGGTGCCGGGCTCTTTTGGTTTAAGGCATGCCGTAGTATTCGCTGCTTCAGATAAAGAAAGCGCCCGCTTGCTGGGGGAGCAAGCGGGCGCCTGTGAGCGAATATGTTTGCGGCGAAAGCCGCGATGAGCGGTGGGGTGGCGACTAGTTGGTCGTACCGGAATCGTCGCCCGTGCCCGAGCCCGAGCCCGAGCCCGAACCAGAAAGTGCGACCGTCAGCGTAATCGTGCTGTCGGTGGACTGCTTTCCAGTGGGGGAGACGCCCGTAACGGTTGCATCCTCGTTACCGCTTACGGGATTGCCGTTCTGGTCACAGAAGCCAATGTTATAGAAACCGGCGTTGTTGAGCGCGGTAACGGCGGCGGAAATGCTCTTGCCGTACAGGTTGCCCGGGACGGTGGCCTTGCCGGACTTCTTGGCGATGACGACGGTAATCGTGGCGCCGGGCTTCTGCTTGCCGCTGGGGTTCCAGCTGATCACGGTGCCCTCGGTAACCGAGTCGTTCTCCTGGTAGCTTACGTCGACGCCAAAGCCTGCCATATCGAGGGCGTTGCGCGCCTGGGCCTCGGTCATGTCGGTCAGGTCGGGGACGGACGTGGTATCCGGGCCGCTCGAGACCTTGTACGAGATGGTCGTGCCCTTCGCGACTTCCTTACCGGCTTCGGTGCCCTGCTCAAAGACCTGGCCCTCATCGGCCTCGTTGGCCTCCTCGGAGGCGTTGCCCTTCAGGCCAACGCTTGCCAGTGCGGCTTCTGCTTGATCCTTGGTCAGGCCGACAAGTTTGGGAACCTCAACCTTTTCGGAGGGCTTGGGGCCCTTGGAGATTACCAGGTTCACCTTGGTGCCCTTGGCCTTCTTGGTGTTGCCGTTGGGCGTCTGCTCGGCGACCTTGCCCTCGTCGACATCGTCGTTGTAGCTTTGGTCGATGGTGCCGACCTCGAGGCCGGCTTCCTTGATCAGCTCGACGGCAGTCTGCTGGTCCTTGCCCAGCACATCGGGCACGGTGACCTGCTCGCCGCCAAAGAGTCCTGTGGCAAAGGCCACCACGATGCCGATGACGGCAACGGCTGCCACCACGGCGGCGATGATCTTGTTCTTGTTGGATTTGGGCTTTTCGTCTTCGTAGGAGCCGGTGGAGCCCGAAACCGAGCTACGGGCGGTATTCTGGCCGCTCACGCCCGAGACGGGACGCACCATGGCGCGCGTCTGATCGGAAAGCTCGCGAGTCTTGGTGGCGCCCAGCTCGCCGGGGGCACCGATGATGCGCGTGGGCTCCGAGACGTTGACGGCACGGCCCGACAGGTAGCTGTTGAGCACCTGACGAAGCTCGTCGGCGGTCTGGAAGCGGTTTGCCGGGTCCTTCTCCATGCACTTGAGGATGATGCGCTCAAGGTCGGCGTCGACACCGGAGTTGATCTGGCTCGGCGGAATAGGCAGCTCGTTGACCTGTTTGAGTGCGACCGAGATGGCGTCGTCACCGTCAAAGGGAACGCGGCCGGTGGCGCACTCATACATCACGACGCCCAGCGAGTAGATATCCGAGGTGGGGCCGAGGTCCTGACCGCGCGTTTGCTCGGGGCTTACGTAGTGGGCGGTGCCCAGTACATTGTTGTCTTGCGTGAGGTGGCTGTTCTTGGCGCGCGCGATGCCAAAGTCCATCACCTTGATGTTGCCGTCGGGCAGCACCATGATGTTCTGCGGCTTAATGTCGCGGTGGATGATTTCGTGCTTGTGGGCGACCGAAAGCGCGGAGCTGATCTGCGAACCGATCTGGGCGACCTTCTTGGGGTCGAGGGCGCCGTGGCTCTTGATGCCGCTCTTAAGGTCGGTGCCGCGCAGGTACTCCATGACGATGTAATAGGTGTCGCCGTCCTTGCCCCAATCGTAGACGCCCACGATATAGGGGGAGGAGAGACCGGCTGCTGCCTGGGCCTCCTGCTTAAAGCGTGCGGCGAAGGTTGCGTCGCCAGCATACTGCGGCAGCATGATCTTGACGGCAACCGTGCGGTCGAGGACCTGGTCCTGTGCACGGTAGACGGTCGCCATGCCGCCTGTTCCCACCTTATCCTTGAGGAGGTATCTTCCCCCGAGGACCCTCTGTTCCATTCCTGCTCCTAACATAACTATTCGCTCAACGATATGTGTAGTACCTACGATGTGGCCGCTGGGGCCGTGTGGCGTGTTGCCGCTAACTCTTCGGTCGCGGCGCGTCTCGGGTGTCCGATTCGATCATGGGCATCACGCTCCCTGTGCGGCAAGCGCCGCGGTCAGGACGATACCGGCGATTTTGGCGGCCTTGACGTCATGCTTGTCGAAATCCTCCAAGGCCACCGAGATGGCGACCGTGGGTGAATCGTAAGGTGCAAAGCCGACGAACATCGAGTTGACGTTGGTGCCGCCAGTCTCGGCCGAGCCGGTCTTGCCGGCGACCTTGACGCCGGGGATTTGGGCATCGGTGCCGGTGCCGGACTGGACGACGGCAAGCATGGCCTGCTTGACCTGGTCGGCCGTGGCGGAGCTGACGGCCTGACCCAGCGAGCGGGACTGCGTGGTCTTGACCACGGTTCCGTCCGGGGCGAGTACCTGGGCTACAAAGTACGGGTCCATGACCACACCGCTGTTAGCGATGGCGGCGGCAATCACGGCGTTTTGCATGACGGTGGTCTGCGGGCCGGGCGTGTGGTCCATGCCGACAGGCTGGCCGGCGCCGGCCCAGGCGGTCTCCCACTCGGTCATGAGCGACGGGTCGGCCATGATGGAGGCCGCGGAGGTCAGGTCCTGGCCGAGCTTTTGGCCGTAGCCAAAGGCGTTGGCAAACTGTACGAGCGTGTTTGCGCCAACTTCGTTTGCCACCTGGCCAAAGACGACGTTGGAGGACACGGCAAAGGCCTGCTGCAGGCTGATGGTGCCGTAGCTCTCGTTGGCATAGTTGGTGACCGGTGCGTTGCCGATGTCCATGGAGCCGGGCGCCTGGTAGGTGCTGGTCAGGCTGGCGGTGCCGGTCTCGAGTGCCGCGGAAAGCGTAACGACCTTAAACGTTGAGCCCGGCGTGTACAGCGCGTCCATGGCGCGATTGTACATGGAGCCGTCCTCGCCGCCGCCCGTCTGCAGCAGGGCATCGATGTTGGTGTTGTCGTAGGTGGGCGAGCTGGCACATGCGAGCACCGCGCCGGTACGCGGGTCGATGACCACTACAGCGCCCTTAAAGCCCTTGAGCGCCTGCTCAGCAGCCGTCTGGATGCGCGAGTCGATGGTGAGCTTGGCGGTGTTGCCCGGCTGGGTCTGGCCCGCGAGCGACGCGATGGCGTTGTTCCAGCTGGAGTAATCCTTAGAGCCGGTGAGTGTGTCGTTCATGACGCTCTCGATGGCGGTGGTGCCATACTGCTGGCTCACGTAGCCAACCACGTGCGCTGCCAGGTTAGCGTTGGGGTAGGAGCGTACGTAGGTGCCGTCCTCCTGTTGCAGCGACTCGGCCAGCGTCACGCCGTCGGACGTGATGATGGAGCCGCGCTGGATGTACTTGGAGCGGGCGATGGTGTGGTTGTTGGTCGGCATGTCCTGATAGTCCTTGGCCTTAATGACCTGGACATAGGTGAGGTTGCCGATAAGGATGGCGAACAGCGCCGTAAAGGCGAGCACCGCACGGGTTAGACGGTTGGCGAGCGCCACGCGGCCGAGTACACCGGATTCAGGTGTGTCGAGCAGGCGACGGCGCATGCGCGAGCCGACGGAATGGCTGCCGCTGCCGTAGGAAGACGAGGTGGCAAAGCGCGTGCCCGTCGGGGCGGCGGTAGATGCGACCTGATCATCGGTGATGGCAGCCATGGTGCCGGTGCCGGTAAGCTCGGCCTCGCGTCCGGTCGCCTCGTCACCGGCGCGCAGCAGGAGCGCGACGATGATAAAGCTCGCCAGCAGAGAGGAGCCGCCCTGGCTCATAAAGGGCAGGGTGACGCCGGTCAGCGGGATCAGGCGAGTTACGCCGCCAACGATCAAGAAGGCCTGGAAGCTGATGGCGGCCGTAAGGCCCGTGGCACTAAAGGCGGCGAGGTCGGATTTAGCGCGGGCAGCCGTGGTGAGGCCACGCACGGCAAAGAGCATAAACAGGATGAGCACGGCGCCGCCGCCCAAAAGGCCCATCTCCTCGCCGATAGCCGAGAAGATAAAGTCGGACTCGACGACAGGGATGTTGTTGGCCATGCCGTTGCCGATGCCAACACCGACCAGACCGCCATCGGCAAGCGAGAAGAGCGACTGGACGATCTGGTAGCCCTGGCCCTGGGCGTCCTTAAACGGATCGACCCAAACCTGGAAACGCACCTGAACGTGCGACAGGAACTTGTAGGCGCCCACGGCTCCAACGGCTAAGAGCGCAAGGCCGATAACGACATACGAAAAGCGCCCCGTGGCAACGTAGAGCATCAGCAAGAAGATGGTGTAGAACAGCACGGCCGAACCCAGGTCGCGTTCGAAGACGACGACGAGCAGGCACACACCCCACACGGCAAACAGCGGCAGCAGCAGTCGCAGACGAGGGATCTTAAAGCCCAGGATCTTGCGGTTGGAGATGGAGAGCAACTCGCGGTTCTCGGCCAAGTAGCCGGCCAGGAACAGGACGATAAAGACCTTGGCGAACTCGCCGGGCTGGATGGTAAA
>URJD01000061.1 GCA_900548075.1 uncultured Collinsella sp. | reverse complement strand
CAAAGAGCGCGCCCTCTTCCTTGTCGTCGTCCACCACGGCGGCGACCCACTCGCCGGCATCAATCGCGTGGGAGACCTCAGCCGCAACGGCACCAAGCGCGTCGGTATCGCCGGCGGCTGCGCGAACCATAGCAGGTATCTCAAACACACTGGAGGCAGCAGCAGCCCCGCCCTCGCCACCGATGAGCGACAAGAAACGGTTCTGCATGGCCGTAATGCCGAGCACGCCCAGTGCCGCGGACACTTCATCGGCAGAAAACGCCGGGAAGGACGTTTCGTCAAAGTCGAGCTCGACGGGTGCATCGGTGCGAATGGTTGCGACCTTGCGGCTCAACAGGGCATCGTCGATGTGTGCACGCAGGTTCTCGCCCATCTTGCCCTTGACCTCGTCGGCGTGTGCGATGACCTCGTCCAGGCTACCGTACTGCGCAATGAGCGCGCTCGCCTTTTTGGGGCCGATACCCGGTACGCCGGGAATGTTGTCCGACGTGTCGCCCTTCAGGCCGTAAAAATCGGGCACGAGCGCCGGCGTAATGCCGTGATACAGGTCGTCTACGCTCTCGGGCGTCATAATCGCCACGTCGGACAGGCCCTTGCGGGTCGAAACCACGTTGACGTGCTCGGTCACAAGCTGATACATGTCGCGATCGCCGGTTACCAGCAGCATGTCGCAGCCGGCCTCCTCACCCAGGCGAGCCATAGTACCCAGGATATCGTCGCCTTCCCAGCCCTCGGACTGCAGAATCGGCACGTTGAGCGCGGTGAGCAGCTCCTTAATCATAGGGAACTGCGCGTGCAGATCGGGGTCCATGGGCGGGCGCTGCGCCTTATACTGCGGCAGCATCTCCATGCGCACGCGCGGCTTGCCCTTGTCAAACGCCACGACCACACCGTCGGGGTTAAAGGCGTCGATCATCTTGAGAAACATGTTCAGAAAGCCAAAGATCGCGTTGGTTGGGCGACCATCCGGCGCGTTCATGGTCGGCGGCACGGCGTGGAAGGCGCGGTGCATGAGCGAGTTGCCGTCGATAACGGCAAAGGTGCGGCGCTTGTCAGACATATTGAATACCTCGCTTTGGGCTGGGCACGGTTTGCTCACTCCAGTTTACACGCTCCCCGCCCCGCGGCCACAGTACATCAAGCTCCCCCGCCACCGTGAGCCCGCGCGTGATACGATGGCTCACGGTACATCAACCAGCACGATCGATCCGAAAGGAGTCTGCGTCATGGAGCGTCCCTGCGCATGGAAAAAGTACACGCCACAGCAAATCGAGGAGCTCGAGGAGCTTTGCCGCGGCTATAAGCAGTTTTTGAGCGAGAACAAGACCGAGCGCCTGTGCGTCAAAACCGGCATCAAGATGGCCGAGGAGGCGGGTTACGTCGACCTAGAGACCGTGATCGCCGAAGGCCGCGAGCTCAAGGCAGGCGACAAAGTGTACGCCGCCAACCACGGCAAGGACCTTATGCTCGTCAACCTGGGCATCGCCCCGCTCGAGCAGGGCTTTAACATCCTGGGCGCCCACGTGGACTCGCCGCGCCTGGACCTCAAGCAAAACCCCGCCTTCGAGGCCGGCGACATGGCCTACCTCGACACGCACTACTACGGCGGCGTCAAGAGCTACCACTGGGTGGCCTCCCCGCTCGCACTCGTGGGCGTCATCTGCAAAAAGGACGGCACCACCGTCGACATCAACATCGGCGACAAGGCAGACGACCCGGTCTTTACCATCTCCGACCTGCTGATCCACCTCTCGAGCGAACAGATGTCCAAGCCCGCCAAGGACGCCGTCGATGCCGAGATCCTCGATGTGATCGTGGGCGGCCGCCCCGTCAAGTTTGACGAGGACGACAAGGACGCCCCCAAGGAGCCCGTCAAGCAGATGTTCCTGGACATCCTCAAGGAGCAGTACGACGTCGAGGAGGAGGACTTCCTCTCCGCCGAGATCGAGGTCGTGCCCGCCGGCCCCGCCCGCGACATGGGCCTCGACCGCTCCATGATTTTGGGCTATGGCCACGACGACCGCGTCTGCGCCTACCCCTCCATGCTCGCCCAGATCAACGTCGCCAACGTGGAGCGCACGAGCATCACGCTCATCGTCGACAAGGAGGAGATTGGCTCCGTAGGCGCTACCGGCATGACGAGCCGTTTCTTCGAGAACACCGTCGCCGAGATCATGACGCTCGCCGGTGAAGACAGCCCGCTAGCCCTGCGCCGCGCGCTCGCCCGCAGCCGTATGCTCTCCTCCGACGTGTCCGCCGGCTTCGACCCGGGCTACGCCGGCAAGTTCGAGACCAAGAACGCCGCCTTCATGGGTCGCGGTCTGTGCTTCAACAAGTACACGGGCAGCCGTGGCAAGGGCGGCTCCAACGACGCCGACGCCGAGTACGTGGCCCTCATCCGCGACATCATGGACGAGGCCGGCGTGGACTTCCAGACCTGCGAGCTCGGCCGCGTCAACGCGGGTGGCGGCGGCACCATCGCCTACATCATGGCCAAGTACGGCATGAACGTCATCGACTCCGGCGTTGCCGTCCTGTCCATGCACGCCCTGTGGGAAGTCGCCAACAAGGCCGATATCTACGAGGCCTACCGCGGCTACAAGGCCTTCCTCGAGCGCGCCTAATCCACCCTCGTAAAACGAGACCAACCAGCCCTTTATAACTTGCGGTGAAATAGTTCCCAGACATGCCTTTTAACAGGCAAAACAGGAATTATTCCACCGCAAATTCCTTTTTGGCAGAGGAGAGTTCATGCTGCAGGTCATCATTTCGCCCGCCAAGCAAATGCGCGCGGCCCAAGATGCTTTTGAAGTCCTGGGCATTCCACCCTTTGTGCGCGAGACGGCTCGCCTCCATCGCGCACTGCTAGATATCGAGCGGAATGAAGGCAGCGGCGGCCTGCAGGCGCTGTGGAACGTGAGCGACAAACTGCTGGGGCCTTGCCTCAACACCCTGCATGAGTTCGGGCCCATCCTGAAAAACGGCGATCTCGACAATCCCGCACTCGCCCGTCACCTCTCCCCTGCCGTCATGTCCTATCACGGCATTCAATACCAGAGCATGGCACCCGAGGTGATGGATGCCGCGCAGCTCGCATGGCTGCAAGACCATCTGTGGATCCTCTCGGGCCTTTACGGATGCATACGCCCCTTTCATGCCGTCGAACCGTATCGGCTGGAGATGGGCGCGAAGCTTGCCGTCGACGATGCCCGAGACCTCTACGCGTTTTGGGGCGACAAGCTCGCGCGGGCCATCGCTCCGGCGGGCTCCAACGCTACGATCGTCAACCTCGCCAGCGCGGAATACGCCAAAGCCGTTCTGCCCCGCCTCACCACCGATGTCACGGTCGTCACATGCCTCTTTGGCGAAGGCGTCCGCAACGGGAAGCCCATCCAACGGTCGACCGCCAGCAAAAAGGCGCGAGGCTCGATGGTGCGGTGGATGGCAGAAAACAAGCTCGAGGATACAAGCGAACTTACCGCATTCGACATCGGCTATCGCCACGCCCCCGAGCTCTCATACCCAGGCACCCTCGTGTTCATCAACGAACAGATGCTCTAGAGCCGCCACCCAAAACTGACCGCTCAGCCTTCTCTATATAACTTGCGGTGGAATAGTTCCTATTTGAGCCTTTTATCGCACAAACGGGAACTATTCCACCGCAACTTTTATGAATTTGCTGGCTAGGCGCGATACCTATTCTGCTAGACCGTCGGCCTTTGCAATCCCGTTTGTCGAACCGTTCTGATAGACAATCTTGACGTGCTCAACCTCGGACACCGCAACACCCGATGAAGGCTCCAGGCGCCATTCCGTCAGGGCGATATCCATAGTCGTAGGCACGTCGCCCTGATTCTTGAGCTTCACCGTCAGCGTTTTGAGCGCCGTATCAAACGTCACGCGTTCGATTTCCTCACCCGGAATAGACCCACCGCTCAACTGCAGTTGCACAAACTCGTCGCGCGGGTACCAATAATCGCCCGGAACGGCGAGCGTATTGGCATTACCGCCAGTACTCCTCACCGTCATGATCGGCAGGCTATCGTCCGCCTCAAACGTCCAGGCAGTTCCCCCACGCCCGCCAAACATCCAGATACAAAAGGCAATCACCAGCACGGCAAGCACCGCAAAACCAATCGCGACCAGTCCATAATGGGCGCGGCTCTCCTCGGCCGACACGTCACACTGCGTCTCTCGATATTGATGCCTGTCTTCCATGTTCGCCTCCCTGCGGGTATGCTGATCGCGTCAATCATACCCATTCGAGCTATACTTGAGCCCACCACATAAACGGGGAGCTTGCAGGACAAGACGGCAGGCTGAGACTGGGCGCGCCCGCCCTGACCCGCAAACCTGATATGGGTAATGCCAACGAAGGGAGCCGTGCCAATGAGCACACAGACCGAGCCCAAGCTCGTCACGCAAATCGACTTCGCCCGCGCCGGACAGATCACGCCGCAGATGAAGGAAGTCGCCGAGCGCGAGCATCGCGACCCCGAGTACATCCGCGAGCGCGTGGCCGACGGCCGCATCTCCATTCCCGCCAACATCGTGCATATCAAAAAGGGCATGCGTGCCTTTGGTGTCGGCGAGGGCCTGTCCACCAAGGTCAACGTCAACCTTGGTATCTCGGGCGACAAGGCCGATGCCGCCGAGGAATGGAAGAAGGTTAAGATCGCCGAGGACTACGGCGCCGACGCCATCATGGACCTCTCCAACTCGGGCAAGACGCGCCAGTTCCGCCAGCAGCTCATCGACGAGACGCCGCTTATGGTGGGCACCGTCCCCATGTATGACGCCATCGGCTACATGGAAAAGCCGCTGGTCAAGCTTACCAAGGACGATCTGCTCGAGGTCGTGCGCGCGCATGCCGAGGACGGCGTGGACTTTATGACCATCCACTGCGGCATCAACAAGTCGGTCATCAAGACCTTTAAGGAGACCGGCCGCCTCATGAACATCGTCAGTCGCGGCGGCTCGCTGCTGTTTGGCTGGATGGAAGTCACCGGTAACGAAAACCCCTTCTACGAGTTCTACGACGAGGTGCTCGAGATCTGTCACGAATACGACGTGACGATCTCGCTCGGCGACTCCTGCCGCCCGGGCTGCCTCTACGACTCCAACGACGCGACCGAGACCGCCGAGATGATCGAGCTGGGCAAGCTGTGCAAGCGCGCTTGGGCCGCCGGCGTCCAGGTCATGGTCGAGGGCCCGGGTCACATGGCGCTCGACGAGATCGCCGCCAACATGAAACTGCAGAAGCGCCTGTGCCACAATGCCCCGTTCTATGTGCTCGGGCCGCTGGTGACCGATATCGGCGTGGGTTACGACCACATCACCGCTGCCATCGGCGGCGCCATCTCCGCCAGCTCCGGTGCCGACTTCCTGTGCTACGTGACGCCGGCCGAGCACCTGTGCCTGCCCAACGCCCAGGACGTGCTCGATGGCCTCATGGCCACCAAGATCGCCGCACACGCCGCCGACATCGCCAAGAAGGTGCCGCACGCCCGCGACATGGATGACAAGATGGGCCAGGCACGCCGCAAGCTCGACTGGGACGCCATGTGGAAGTGCGCGCTTGACCCGGTCACCGGCAAGAAGCGCTACGAGGAATCCCCTGCCGCCACCGAGGGCACTTGCACCATGTGTGGCAAGATGTGCGCCGTCCGCACCGTTAACAAGGTGTTCGAAGGCACGACGATCGATCTCGGCATGGAGGACTAACTCGTCACCGGAGCCACAAACGGCCACAAGGTGTTCGTCAATTGTTGACATGTGAACATTTGCTTGCGTTTGCGTAAAGATTGCACTACCCGCCCGGGATCGGCATACAGCCGGCCCGGGCAACTTTATAATGCAGGCAAAAGACCCATTTGAATCCGACCGAACAAGGGAGCGAACATGGATCGCAGTAAGGTACCCGCCGTTCTATCCATCGCAGGATCCGATTCCAGCGGTGGCGCCGGCATTCAGGCCGACATCAAGACCATCACGGCGCACCGCCTGTATGCCGAGACGGCCATCACAGCCATCACCGCACAGAACACCCTGGGCGTCACCGCCGTGCAGAACATCTCCCCGGATATTGTCGCGGCACAGATCGATGCCGTTTTTGACGATATCCGCCCCAGCGCCGTCAAGATCGGCATGGTTTCCTCTGCCGAGATTATCGAGGTTATCGCCGACCGCCTGAGCGCTTGGGACGCAAAATATATCGTCGTCGACCCCGTCATGGTCGCCACCTCGGGCGCTCGTCTGATCGCAGAGGACGCTGCCGAAGCGCTTACACGCCGCCTGTTCCCGCTGGCGACCGTCATCACGCCCAATATTCCCGAGGCCATGGCACTGCTCGATTACGAGGTCGATTCCGAGCGCACGCAGCAAAATGCAGCCATGCTTCTCACCCGCCGCTTTGGCTGCGCGTCTCTCGTTAAGGGAGGGCATTTTGTCAACGAGGCCAACGATGTGCTAGCAGAGCCCGCGCCGCTCGATGACGAGGGCAACCATCTGGGCGATCCGCTCACCACGTGGTTCCGTCACAAGCGTATCGACACCAATAACACGCACGGCACCGGCTGCACGCTCTCGTCCGCCATCGCCTGCGCATTGGCGCAGGGCATGGATCTTGCCGACGCCGTCAACGCCGGCAAGGCCTACCTAACGGGCGCTCTGGCCGCCGGCTTTGACATGGGCAAAGGCTCCGGCCCCGTCAACCACATGTGGCAATATTAAGATTCGCAGCCCAAAACCACCGCAAAGGGGACAGGCACCTTTGCGGTGGTTCCCACAAACATCTCGATCTGTAACAGTTAGAGTCCATTTTTCGGCCCACCTGTTACAAATCGAGACATTCAAATTCCGCTGAGAAGATAATCTCGATCTGTAACAGTAACTCGGCAAAATCAACCGTAGATGTTACAGATCGAGACAAACGACCGATATCGACCTAAATAATCTCAATCTGTAACATCTAGCCCGTTTTCGGCCTTACAACTGTTACAGACCAAGACAAACCAACGAAACAAGCCGCCGCGAGGGGAACTTTTGTACTGCTTTGGGTCGCGCTACGCTCCGAGCATCTCTTTGAGCTTGGCCGCCACGGCGTGCCCCAAGCTCTCGTGGCTTTCGGGCATCATGTGCAGATAGTCGATATCGCCCGGCTCGGCAAAATCAGCGGCATTCAAGAAGTCGCAGCCAAACTGTTTGGCAGCATACGCATAGTATTCGGCAAAATGCTCCGAGGCCTCGACGGAGCGCTCGTCAAAGTCGGTCATGTACACATCGGCGATCTGCGGTTTAATCTTGATAGGCGCCATCAGCAGAATACGCGGGCAGGGCGCGGCTTCGGTCCAGGGAAACGCGCGGACGGTGCGAATCAGCGCCATGGCACCGTCAGCGATATCGGCAGCCCCCACGCTAAAGACCGTCTTGCAGTCGTTGGTGCCCAGCATAATCACGATCGCATCCAGCGGCTTATGAGTCTCGAGCAGCATCGGCAACGCGCGGATGCCGTTGAGATTGGTGTCCAGATGGCACATGTCGTCGCGCACCGTCGTGCGGCCGTTTAGGCCTTCCTCAATCACGTGCCAGCCCTCGCCCAGGTCGCGCTGGGCCACGCCGCACCAACGCACATCGTGCGCATAGCGCACCGCGGTGCCGTCGCGCATGCCCACCGGATCGTAGCCATAGGTATTGCTATCGCCAAAGCACAGAACGTTTTTCATCGTAAGCTCCCCACTCAATAAAAAGCCGACAGGAGCAGCCTCTCCTGTCGGCTCGGTATATCGCATCACGAGCACCGTTTACAGGTACTTGCGCCAGTCGTCGTCATCCTCGTCATCCTCGGCAGCGGCCTGAGCCTGCTCGGCGGCACGGGCGGCTGCGGCGCGGGCGGCAACCTGAGCATAGGACTCCTCGTTTCGCTCGGGGAAGTTTGCCAGCACGTGCTCGAATTTGGCGAAGTCCTCGTCCCAGCGCGTAGAGGGCACGGCAAAGAAGACCTGCTTGACCTTGAAGTCGCCCGATGCGAGCTCCTTGCGGAAGAGCTCGGCCACGGCCTCTGCGTCAAAGCCGTTGTTGTCGCAGCCCCAAGCGCCCAGCACGAGCTTCTCGCGACCCAGCTCGTCGCAGATGGCAAGCACAAAGCGGATGCGATCGCGCAGGGCGTCCAGCAAGGCATCGTCACCCACGCGATACTCCTGGCGAGCGCACTTGGCGTTGGGCGCGGCGGCAACGATCACGTCGGCATACGCATGTACGTGGTTGCGATCGAAGCGTACCGCAGGCACCACCAGTGCACGGTTGCGGTAAAGCTCGCAATTGATGTTGCGGCGACGGTTCTCGCCGTACCATTTACGCTGCGTATCGAGCACGTTGTACAAGTACGAGTCGGCACAGAGCGTGGACTCCTGACCCAGATAGCCCTGGATGTAGCCACCGCCCGGATTGGTGAACGAGGCAAAAGCGAGCACGGCCATGTCGCAGAACTGCGCGTAGCCTCGGCCGTTATCCAGAATGACCTGCGTGGCAGAAGCGTCGAGCACGGTGACCTCGGGCAGGACCGGAGCGGGCTTTTCGGCGGCAGGCGCGGACTCGGTCTCCGCGGCCTCCTCTGCGGGTGCAGGCTCGACCGCGGCCTCGGTCTCTGCAGATGCAACCTCAGCAGCCTCGACCTCAGCGGCCTCAGGCTCCGCGGCAACCTGCTCCTCGGCAGCGTCGGCCGCCTGGGCCTTAGCCTTCATCGCCGCGACAAATCCAGCAGGCATGCCATCGAACTCGCGCACACCGGCATGCGAGCGCTCAATATCCTTGGCGCACGCTTCGGACACAGTCGCCACGTGACGCTCGGCGGCCTTGGCACGGGCCTCGCGCTTGGGGTTGGGCTGCCCTGCGCGATTGGGCCTGCGATTACGGTTCCTGTTGTCGACGTCTGCCATAAGTGGTCACCTTTCTCGGTCTCTGCCGCTATCGGCTTTTCCCATCCATGATACCCCGCCGTGTACAAAAAAGACGGCCCCGAAGGACCGCCTTTCGTATCGATTTGCGCGCGCGGCAAGCACCGCTGCAATTTGGCACTAGTCGCGACGACCGAGGATGTTCAGAATGCGCAGGAACACGTTGATGATGTCCACGAACAGGTTGGATGCCATGAGCACGGCGTTGGGCAGCGTGGGCGGCA
>URJD01000060.1 GCA_900548075.1 uncultured Collinsella sp. | reverse complement strand
CACGCGTACAGTAAAGACAGGTAATCCATGGGCGGTTACAGATCGAGGAGGACACGACCATGAAAAAGAAGGCCTTTGCGATTCTCACCCTCTGCATCAGTCTCTTTGCCGCAGTTGCCCTGGTGGGCTGCGGTGGCAGCGGCGACGCTATCGGAAGTGGCGGTGGCGGCGGGGCAGAAAAGCCAGCCGTGGATATGAGGACCGACTTCATTTGGTTTAAGGTCGAGGTTCCCGAGGGCGTCGAGATTACCGACGTTGCCGGCGACACCGCCGACAGGGCCCAGTTTAAGTTCACCGAGAGCGAGCACGCCAGCGATCGCTTCATCCCCGTCTTCGATCCTGACAAGAACGCCGACGAGCTGTTCGACTACGAGGCAAAGTGGAATGCCAGCTTTGAGTGGACCGAGAATGACCCCGTCAAGTACAACGGCAAGACCTGGCGCAACGCTTCCTACACACACTTGGGCGGCGTGACGACCGAGTACTTCACCGACGTTGACGGTGGCAGCGTGTATGTGCGCATCGACAACGTCGAGGAGCACAAGGACGCCGTCGAGACCATGATGAAGTCTCTGGAATTTGCCGACGACATCGCCGAGGCCAAGACCGAGGCCATGGACGTCAAGCTCGACGATATCGAGATCAAGCGCTAAGTAACCGGCGAGCGCAGCGGGAAACACGGGCGCAGTGCTAACAAGCGGCGGTACCCCAGCGCTTCGTACCCAGGGAGGGCCGGTAAACCGACCCTCCCTTTCTTATGCCGGTAGCCAACGAACGCGAGGATGCCGGACGCCGGAACCGCTCCAAATGTAGCAACAGTACGAAAACGACAAACACCCCAACACGTCCGCCCACCGATTTATTGCGCCGCGCAGACAATTAAACCAGCATCTTTAAACATCTGGGCAGTATAGTGACCAAAACTATCGCATAACCGCACTCTGCGAATGGAGAAGTTATGACCGAACACCATGCCATCAGCCGCCGAGCGTTTACGCTGGGCCTAGGGCTTGCGGCGTTGTCACCACTTGCAAGCCTGCCCGAAACCGCAGCGCCGGGCATTCCCCTGCGAGCGGCATTTGCAGACAACACACCCGCACCGTCGGACAGCCTCGACAATTTCGTCATTCGCCTTCGCCCCGCGGGCTATTTTCGTACCGCAAGCGTTAACGAAGACGGCAACGTCATCGGCAACGTCTGCCATCTGTTTAATGACGGCACGTCCAGCAAGCTCATCCTTGAGAACGTAACGACCAAGAATGACGATACAAACTGGTATGCTATCCGCACCTTGCTCAATTTCGAAGAGCATAAAAAGACGGGCTACAGCATTTGGTCGGTCGATGGCGACTCGGACAAAGACGGAAAGGTCATCCACGTATGGAGTGGCGAGCATGACGGCAAGCCCAGCCGCTCTTTTGCGTTCGAGCGTCAATCAAACGGAACCTATATCATCCGAGACCGCACGGTCGAGAAAGAAACCGAGAAAAAAGACATTAAGTACCTGGCAATAGAATCGAACGGCGAAGACCAGGACAACAATAAGATCTGCCATAAGAGTAAGAGCATTCCGTGGGAGCTCGAACTTATCGGTTACGACATGAAAAAGAACGATGCCACGGTTAGCAGCCTCGACTGGATTACGTACAGCAGCTACGTCGACGGACCATGTTGGATGAAATACGTCGACGACAACAAGTTCCTCGACGAGCTGAGCATCCCGGGCACGCACGATTCGGGCACCTGCAGCGTGGACAACGACACTGAGCCCCAATCCTCGCAAGTAAAATGCCAGCAGGATTACATTCCCACGCAGCTGCTCGAAGGCATTCGCTATTTTGATATCCGTCTCGGAAAGGGCAACAACCCTGGCATCGACCATGGGATGTACTACCTGCTCAAAAAAGACGCGTACTTTTTGCATCTTTCCGATGTCATAGGCTACTTCAAAACGTTTTTGAACGAAAACCCGACAGAAGCGCTCATCATGCTTGTATCACGAGGCAACGACGAGGCTACCGACGAAAGTGTTACGACGGCTTTCGCCAAGGTTTTGGACGACAACCCCAAACTGTTCTATACGTCGAGCCGCGTTCCCACACTGGGCGAGGTGCGCGGAAAGATCGTCCTGCTACGTCGATTTGGACTCGACGGCGACAGCGTAAGCGGCCACACGTGGGGACTCGACCTCACCGAATGGGATAACAAAATCGCAGTGCACACCGACAGCAGTTCCATGTGCCTCGTCCAAGACGCGCGGGGCTTTGAAGCCGCGGGGGAAACAGGCGACAAAGAGCCCTATTGCACCAAGGTATACGCCCAGGACAAGTACAAACTCACGGGAACCGACAAGCTCAGCTGGGTCGATAATGCGCTGAAGGAAACGACCGGGCGCACGCGCAACGAGGTAGATGTCGAGGACGATAACGGGGCCAAGGAGAAAGTCCTGGAGCGTTGCTGGTCTATCAACTACACCAGCTGCACGGGCTTGTCGCACGGAGGCAATCCTTTTACCTCGGCACGAGTAGTCAACGAGCATCTGTATAAGAGCCCGTACATCAATCCCAGCGGCATCGAGGATACAAAGTCAGATTACCTCAAGCACATTGGCATCATCGCATCCGACTTTGTTGATGCGGCGCTGGCCCGGAGCATCTACCAGCGCAATTACGATACGGAGCACAAGCAGACGGCTTCGTACTATCTCCCGTACTATCTCCCGACCCGCATGCGCATGACGTACGGCGACTCGCTGAGCGATGCCTCATTCCAGGACGGCAAGACCGTTGGCGAGGGTCATTTCCGCCTCGTCGACAGCAGCAACGTACTCAACGTGGCAGCTTCGGGCCATGCGTTTGCCATCGAATATGTGGATGTCGACGCCTTGGGCAACGAGACCGTTACGGAGCTGCGGGGCTCCGTGCCCATCGATATCGATCCACGCGCGCTGACGCCCCATTTTGAGGGACTCGAAGGCCTTAAGGCCGGCGAAGACGTGCGCGCCAAGATTGCGGCATCACTCGAGGGCAAGCTCGAAACCGATGCCTGCACGGCCCAGCTCGAGTTTGTGCACGACGCGAACGGCGCTCCGGGAACGGCGATGGCCGAGGGCGAGGCATTTACCGCGGGAACGTACTGGGTGCGCGTGAACGGTCTCTTGGGCGACGCGGCGCAGAGCTACACGCTCGCCAGCGATGGAGCCGCAAGCTTTACCGTAGCGGCCTCGGGCAGTGCAGGCGGCACCGGTAGCGGCACGGGTTCCAACGCAGACGGCGCCGACAAGAACGGCGGCGGCAACAAGAGCAAGGGCTCGACCGGAAAACTCGCCGACACGGGCGACGGCTCTGGCGTTGCCGCCGGGCTCGCTGCCGCCGCCGTGGCGACAACGGTCGCCGGCGCGGCGATGCTTGCCAATGACCGCGAAAACGTTGGGGACGACAGCGAATAGGCAAGCCCGCCTTTTAGACACATCGACTCAATTGGGGGGGCGCAGAATACCGTTCTGCGCCCCGATTTTTACCTTAGCCCGAACACCGTTATCGGCTACATCACCATGTTCAGCGCATTCACGAACTCCTGAGCTTGGGAGCGGCTGCTCAGACTAAAGACACAGGCAGTCAACAGCCTGTTACGTAGGAAAACGTCGCGGCCCTTGATCCTGCTGACCCCCGTAATGTCCTTAAGATAAACAATCTCGGTGTGCTTGCCACCAAAAGTGCCCTTCTTGAGCACCTCGATGCGGTTAGGGTAGATCTTGACGTCTTTAAACCTACCCGAACCTTTGTCCTGGAACAGCAGCGTGTTGTTGTCCATACGCGTCACTCCCGCGGGGTTCGCTAAAACTGCCTCTATGGTCACATTTTAACCACCGCAAGGCTCCCATGCGAAGGTGCCAGACAACATAGCAATTCGTGTCCGCGCGAGGCTTTAAACTAAATGCGTTAAAGATGCATTCCACAAGAGGAAAGTGGGGCGACAGTGATGGGCGAACTGGTAAACCGTGGAGAATCGGCAATCGTGCCCGAAGGTTTTTACAAGCAGGTCTCCTCGATTCTCAACGCCGCTCGCGACAAGGCCTATACCGCCGTTAACTTTGCGATGGTTGAGGCATATTGGGAGATCGGCAAGAGTATTGTTGATGAACAGGGCGGAGAGGAGCGCGCCAAGTATGGCGATGCACTGATCGACGAACTTGCCGTTAGATTGACTAAGGATTTTGGCAGAGGCTTCAACGCCAGAAGCTTAAGATACATGCGTCAGTTTTATCTTGCGTTCCCAATCCGGAACGCGCTGCGTTCCGAATTGAATTGGACACATTACCGCAGGTTATCGCGTATAACCGACCCTGATGCTCGAACATGGTACATGAACGAATGCGCCGATTCTCGTTGGAGCACGCGTCAGCTCGAACGCCAGATCAACACCATGTTCCGCGAGCGCCTACTTGCCAGCAAGGACAAGGAGGCCGTCACCCAGGAAATCCAAAAGAGCGCCCCGGCTCGTCGCCCCGAGGATATCATCCGCGACCCATATGTACTGGAGTTTTTAGGTTTCTCGGACGATACTGCGTTTCGCGAGAGCGATCTAGAGCAGGCGCTCATCACGCATCTTCAGAAGTTCCTGCTGGAGCTTGGCCGTGGTTTCGCTTTCGAGGCGCGCCAAAAGCGCATCACCTTTGATGGGCGCCATTTCTATATTGACCTTGTTTTTTACAACTATCTGATGCGCTGCTTCGTGCTCATCGACCTTAAGACGGACGACCTTACGCATCAGGACCTGGGCCAGATGCAAATGTATGTGAACTACTACACGCGCGAGCTCATGAACGAAGGCGACAATCCGCCCATAGGCATCGTGCTCTGCGCGGACAAAAGCGATTCGATCGTCGAGTACACGCTGCCCGAAGACAACGACCAAGTGTTTGCCGCCAAATACCTGCCGTATCTTCCAAGCAAGGAAGAGCTGGCGCGCGAGCTGAGTGCCGAGTACCGCGCCATCAACGAAGCGACTAATGGCGAAACGCAAGGGTAGCAGCACGTTGCGACCGAAGCCACCGCAGCCGTCGCAGGCGCACTCGCGGTTGCGACGCACGCTACGAAACAATACCGGTCATGGACGCCGGCAACGACATTCTAGCCGTGGCTGGCGAGCGTGACCTGACAGGCAAAGACGCGGCCTTCGTCTGATGTGGGTCCATTGGCTGCCACAGAAAAGGGCCGGTTGCAGCCGGCCCTTTAGACGATAATACCTGCGTTGCCCGCGCTTCCGAAGTGTGACTAGCTGAGGAGCGGGTTCCGCGGCACAACCTGATTTTACCCAGTGAGGAGGCTCTTTTGCAGCCGCTCCACTGTTTATTTACATCTGGCACCCTCAAACAATCAGACGGCAGCCCGCACTCCTGAGAGCTGCCCCGCACCCCCGGCCATCACCTTACGGCAACAACCGGTGCTACTCCCCTACTTCCCAAATAGCGCACCCAGCAGACCGCGGCGTTTGGGCTTCTCCTCTCGGTAGGAACCCTCGACGGCGGCTGCAACCTGGCGCGGTTGCTCGCCGCCTCCACGGCGCACGATCTGGTACAGAAACGGCGACTTAACGTATTTGACCTCGATGGGCGTGGCATGCACGGTGCTCTCACCGGACAGATGCAGGCTCGGGCTGAGCGGCGCCACGATATGCGTTTCGCGCTTGTCGCTAAACACCACCGCGGCCGCGCGGCCCGTCTGGCCGTTTACGGCAATGCGCACCTGCTCGCCATCGCGGCCGTCTGTCGCCGGACGATCGACAAAGTAGACCGGCACCATCACCAGGCCGTCCTTATGTTTGCGGGCCTTGCGCGCCCACATGCGAATGCTCTTTTTATTGAGCCCCAGTACAGCCTCGGCGTCGTTGCCCGCAACGTCGAGCGCCAACTTATCAATGACCACCTGGTCCTTGGTAGACGCATCGACTGAGACAACGCGAAAGTCACCTTCCTGCATGGCGGGATCGAACGGACCGACCTTGGCAAAGTCCCACGGCTCCAAAATGCCCATGAGGCGAACGTCCAGGTAGTTTGCCCTGGGGTATGCCCAGTCGAGCACCTCGTAGTACACCAAGGCCTCCTTGCTCAGGCCCTTGCCCGGGAAGCTCGCCATCATGCGCAAGTCCGCCAGCGCCATGGGGAAATAGAAGAGCATCATGTCGTTTTGGATCGCGTCTTCCACGTCGTGCCCGGCAAAGGCATCCGGATACTGGCGCACCAGCTGCAGCGCGTTGGCACGTGCCTGCTGCGGCGAGATTTCGCAGGGAATACCCTGCTCCGGCACATACTCTGCACCCACGCCCATGGTCAGACGCTTGCTGAAGGTACCGGGCTTGAGCAGGTCGGCAATGCCGATCTTGTTGCCGCAGGACGGGCACTCAAACACACGCTGCGTTGACTCGCCCTCAAAGGACGCTCCGCAGAAGGGACAAGGAATGCTCACGTGCGTCGCTTCTTGGAACTCCTGCGCCGTGCCGCGGTCCTCCCACAGCAGATGTTCCAGGACCGACTGATTGCGCCAGTGCGAATTGAAGAAATACCAGTCCGGGTCCTCCGGGCGCTCGAGTTGCGACACATGCGTGAGCTTGAGCAGTCCATCCACTACCGTCAACGGCGTATGGCGAATGCCCAAAGCGCTCTTGGGCTCTCCGGCGTCCGCCTGCCACGGAATGACCGCACCGCAATAAGCGCACTCAAAGCTGCGCTTAGCTTGGTGCGAGTACATAGGGCCGCCGCAGTTTTGACATTTAATGGCAAACATCTCGTCCATGGAAACGTCCTCCTTTGCACAGGGGCTGTCGACATTAAGTATGTCGAGCAAACAGGCACATGCCCATACCCATGTGGCCCAAAATGGACCACCCAGGCAGACGAGAAGGCTCGCTCGTTAGCACAGGCAGACCATTGCTGCATTTTCTGAGCATCGGTGCACGGCGCCCCCGCGCGAGCTACACTATCCCCTTAAACATGATTGTGAGGACGACCGCTATGCTATTTGTAAATCGGCTGGTACATACGCTTGTTCCCGGCAGCGAGGGCGAGCCGGTCGATACCTCCTGCCGCACCAACGCGGGCTTCGCCGCAAGCCTCATCTGCATTGGCCTCAACATCACTCTGTGCCTGGCCAAGGGCATCGCGGGCCTGCTCGCCGGCTCCGTCTCCCTCATCGCCGACGCTTTCAACAACCTCTCCGATGCCTCGAGCAACATCGTGAGCCTGCTCGGGTTCCGCCTTGCCAGCCGCCCGGCAGACGAAGGCCACCCCTATGGCCACGGTCGCTATGAGTACCTCGCCGGCCTGTTCGTCGCCGTCCTGGTTTGCGCCGTCGGCATCAATCTGATCCTCGAGTCGGTCACTAAGATCATCAAGCCTTCCCCCACTGCATATTCGGTGCTCTCCTTAGCCGCCCTCGTCTTGTCCATGCTCGTTAAGCTCTGGATGGCAGCGTTCAACCGCACGCTGGGCGATCGCATCGACTCGGAGACGCTCATCGCCACAGCACAGGACTCCAAAAACGACGTCATCACCTCGGGCTCGGTCTTGGTGGCGGCGCTTATTTCGCAGACGACCGGCTTTGACCTCGATGGCTGGGCAGGCCTGGGTGTGGGCATCTTCATCTGCATCAGCGGCATGGGCCTAGTGCGCGACGCCATCAGCCCGTTGCTGGGGCAAGCGCCCGACCCCAAGCTCGTCCAGGCAATCCGCGACAAGATCATGTCCTATCCGCAGGTCTTGGGCACACACGACCTGATGGTGCACGACTACGGCCCCGGTCGTCAGTTTGCCAGCGCCCACGTGGAGATGCCCGGCGAGGGCGACGCGTTTGAGCACCACGAGATCCTGGACACCATCGAGCACGACATCAAGCGCCAGATGGGCATTGGGATCACGCTGCACTGCGACCCCATCGCGACAACCGGCGACGACCTGCGCGGCTGGGTCAAGCGCGGCGTCATGCAGATCGATCCCGCGCTCTCCATCCACGACCTGCACGAGCACGACGGGTTCGTTTCGTTTGACCTGGTGCGTCCCGACGGCTTTGACATATCCGACGAGGAGCTGCTGGAGCTCGTCACGCGCATCGTGCATGAGCGCCGGCCCGACGTCTCGTGCGTCGTCACGTTCGATTCGGGCTTTAGCTCGCCCGAGCGTCCGGCCGAGCAGCTGTAGCCCCGCTCCGCTCGTCCGCTAGTTTCCCTGCGCGCCCGAGATGCCGTTTTGCAGGGCGTTCCAGGCATCCGTCGCCATGTCGCCCAAGTTCTGCGCGGTGTCGCCCAGGTTCTGGGCCGTATCGCCCAGCTCTTGCGCCTTGTCTCCCAACTCCTGTGCCTTGTTGCTCAAGTCCTCCAGCGTGTTGGAGCTCGAGCTGTCGGTACCGCTTTGGCCGTCGGACGAGTTGCCCGAGCTGTTCTTGTGCGTGAGTTGAATTTCGAGGTTGCCGTTGTCGTTATAGTAGGCAGAAGTAACGACCCAGTTGGCATCGACGACGGGCGTTGAGCCATCATCAGTCAGGACCACGGCATTCGAAAGATCGGCCCCGCGCGACTTGAGGAGCTTTTTGGCGTTGGACCAGTACTGCCCCGGAATATCGCTCAGCTCTACTGAACCCGCTTGGGTGACCTCTGTCTGCTCGGCCGTCGTGCTGGTTGTAGCTCCTCGTTTGTTGAGCATGCCCGACACAACGGCGAACACAATCGAAAGGGCAAAGAAAATCGCCAGCACAATCAGGATCTTCTTGATCACGCTCGACGAACGCGATGGCTTCTTCTCCTCGTCCTCGTCATATTGCGGAATCGACTTGGGGTACTCGCGATACGGCTCGCGCGACTCGTAGCGAGGCTGCGCCGTGCGAGGCATATACGTCGTCTGCTGAGGCTGCGGAATGGGATTCTGCGGCAGGTTGTCATAGGGATTCGGCGTCGAGGCAGCATAAGAATCCTGCGGCGCGTAATCAAACGGATCCGGAGCTGCGTTGCCATAGGGGCCTTGCGAAGATGCAGCGTAAGAATCCTGCGCCGTGTCGCCATAGCCCATAACCCGGGTGGGCTCGGCAGAAGGCTGCGTCGCGGCGGGGTCGGTATAACCGGGGTTGGGAACAACGCGGGTCGCATCGGCGCTATCGCCAGCCTGCGCGGAACCGTAGCCGCCCATCACGGTTGTCTTGTCCTGATCCATGCAACGATTCCTTTCCGTCGC
>URJD01000059.1 GCA_900548075.1 uncultured Collinsella sp. | reverse complement strand
GCATCGACCTGCGCCGATGCCCCTAAAGTAGACACACATTTTGTCCTATAAGCCACAGCAAATGCCTTGCGGGCGTCCGATTTTTTTAATAGACAAACTCCATCAAGCACAAACAGGCAACATACCGGCTTTACAGACGGACTATTAGTATTAATATGGTAGGTATCCTATACGTTCCGGTTGGAAAGGAATAGAGATGCCACCTAAGACAATTCAAGTTAGCGAAGATTTAGCAAACCAAATCAAAGCAAGGAGAGCAGAACTGGGCCTTAGCATCGAAGAAGCAGCTTCCAGAGCCGGAATCGGGGCAAAAACATGGGGTAAGTACGAGAGCGGCCAATCCATTCGAAGCGATAAGGCAACAGCCGTGTGCAAGGTACTCAAATGGAAAAACTTCCCCGATGATTCAGCCGCAGAAACTATAAATGAGGCCACGACAAAAGAATCCTTGGCGATTGATTCGAGTCATGCCGCCTGGTCCCAATTCTTAAAAGATGAATATGGCTATAAGGGCGCAGCGTCCTTCGCCTTTGGAACCGATATTTTGCTTGACTATATCAATAAGGATCTTGAGGACCTCTCTCATCTTCCAAAAGGGACTCATGTAGGACAACTCCCCGATAGCTGGATGATTGATTTGCTCCCACCTCAATATCTGATGCAGTACAACTATGACTTTCTATTCAAACTTCGAGCAGATCTGATTAGTTATCGTATGCGAGCAAAACACGGACAAGACATAATGGCCCACACCGTTGCACAAGAACTGCTTGTAAGGCTTATCCGAGATGCGTCATTCGAACTCATTTCCGACTGGGAAACCGATGAAACCGATCTCGATGAAGACGGCTATCCACGGGACTTAGGTTGGGATGAATGGCCCGAGGATATCTGTGGCGACGATGATCTCAAATTCTTTATTAATGACGACACATGGACGGAAGAAGGCAATTCATATTCGTTCGAGAACTGGTTTGAACCCCAGTTCTATCTAAGTTAAATAGGCAACGAACAAACGGAGCTTCAGCAGAGACTGAAGGCGCCCAGTTCTAACCCTGACACTAAAATGTCCACAAAACAGCGGGGACGATCAGCTTGGTCGACCCCGCTACAAATTACGCCTTTTTGATTACGTATGCCAAGCCGATATCGCAGGCGCAGCGTATGATTGATGCGAAGAGCCACGATGCTGGCAGCGTCATCAACAGGGGCATCGTCTGCCAGGGAATAAACCAATCGACCGCGTGGATCGCAAAGATCGCCAGACTGGCTTGTCCGCAAAACACGAGCCCTCGCTCAAAAGCCCCCAAAACCGGCACGTCCTTCAGTTTCTCAAGCGCCATGGAAACCCAGCACACACAGTAGCTACCGGCAAGAGCGGCAACCGTCGCAACCACAAACCCATCCACACGACGGCTCGAAAGCTCAAGCCCGCTCAGCGCGGCAAGGACAAGCCAAGCGACACCGGCTCCAATAAACAGAAGAGGCTTGCTCACGCTCGGCTCCAGCCCCCTTTGGCGGGCCGTATAGCCAACCCACATCAGCAGCACAATATAGCAGCTTAGATCAAGATCAAGCGGCAGGTAGATACCCAAAAAGCGAGACACGTTCAGGCCGCAGAAAGCTATCGCAGCACAGACAACGCCCTGCCAAACAACGCCAACTTCGCGCCCATCAAACAGCCGCACCAGCGCATTAAACAGAAGGCGCGACGTAAACAGTGCCGCCAAAAACCACGCCATGCCAACAGCGGCAATGCCAAGCCCAGGCACGTCAACGCCCGAAGCAAACACGAGCGTTTCAAGTCCACCCGTAAGCACACCGCCCGTCAAAGGAACCCCGATCATCAAGAACGACGGCACTTGCCAGGCCAGTGCAAGAATCACATACGGCACCAGCAGGCGCGACACCGAACCACTCAGCAGCTCGCGCCACGGCTTAGGCCTAAACGTATATCCAGCAAGAATAAAGAACACCGGCATGTGAAACGAGAAGATGGCATGCCGCAAAGGAGAAGGATTTGGGACGGTGTGCCCCACAATGACCAGAATAATTGCAATCCCCTTTGCAATATCTATCCAGTCGAGCCTTTTGGTCCCCATAGCACACCCTTCAAAACCGCAGCACACAAGACGAAAAAAGCCCGGACCACCAAGCGGTCCGGGCTTAATAAACGATGGTGCTCCATGGCGGATTCGAACCGTCGACCTTGGGATTAGAAGTCCCCTGCTCTATCCAACTGAGCTAATGGAGCAAATAACCGCACACCCAAGCACGCGCACGCGTGCCAGGCGCTAGTAATTATAACCTAGTTGAACTGCTCGCGGTACGCCTTGCAGACCTCATCAACCGGGCCGTCCATGCGAAGGTCGCCCTTCTCAATCCAAACGGCGCGCTGGCAGATGCGCTCGACCTGCTCCATGGAGTGCGAAACGAACAGAACCGTCACGTCGCCGCTCTGGATAAAGTGCTGAATACGTGCCTCGCACTTTTGCTGGAAGAACACGTCACCGACGGACAGCGTCTCATCAACGATCAGAATATCGGGCTCGGTAATCGTGGCGATTGCAAAGGCGATACGCGCAACCATGCCCGAAGAGAAATTCTTGAGCGGCATGTCGACAAAGTTCTGCAGCTCGGCGAACTCGATAATGCCGTCAAAGTTGGCGTCGATGAACTCCTTGGTATAGCCGAGCAGGGCGCCGTTCAGATAAATGTTCTCGCGCGCCGTCAGCTCGGGGTCAAAGCCGGCACCAAGCTCAATCAGCGGCGCGATGTTGCCATGCACCTTAACACTGCCCTCGCTGGGCTCGAGCACGCCGGCGATAATCTTGAGCATCGTAGACTTGCCGGAACCATTGGTGCCCACCAGGCCCACGACCTCGCCGCGATGAATATCGAACGAGATGTGCTTAAGCGCCCTAAACTCCTCAAAGAACAGCTCGTGCTTGGCAAGCTTAATGAAATACTCCTTGAGGTTGGTCAGCGACTCGGACGCCATGTTAAAGATCATGGTGACGTCGTCGACCTCGACAGCCAGAGGCTGCTCGCTGTAATCAACAACAGATTCAGTCATCACAGCACTCCTTAGATGTAGAGGATGAACTTGCGCTCGGACTTATGGAACACGGTGTAGCCAATAGCAAGCGCAAGAACCGCCCAAGCGACACACATACCAAGCGTCAAGAACGAAGGCGTGGTCTGGAACAGGAAGATATCACGCATAAACTGCAGATAGTTGTACATGGGGTTCGCATAAACCAGAATGCGCACGATATGGGGCATTTGCGCAACGAAGTCGGTCGTCCAGAAGATGGGCGTGATATAGGTCCACGCCGTGATAACGACGCTCCACAGATGCATAACGTCGCGGAAGAAGACGGTGAGCGCCGAGAGCATCATGCCCAGGCCCATGCAGAAGCACATAAGCAGGAACAGGCAAACAGGCAGCAGAATGAGGTGCCACGAAGGCATAACACGGAACCACAGCATAACGATGGCAACGGCTACCAGCGAGAAGGCGAAGTTGACCAGCGAGAAGAGCACCTTCTGTACCGGGAAGACCCAGCGGTGAACCTTTACCTTCTTGAGCAGTGGCGCCGCGCCCACGATCGACGTCAGCGCCTGGTTTGTGGACTCGGACATGACGGCAAAGGTGACGTTACCCACGATCAAGTACAGCGGGTACATCTCGGGCGTAATAGAGCCGTTGCGACCCTGGGCAAAAATCGTCGAGAACACGATGGCCATGACGATCATCATCAGCAGCGGGTTGAGCACCGACCACGCAACGCCCAACACGCTGCGACGATACTTAATCTTAAAATCCTTGGTAACCAGCTGACGAAGGATAAACGCGTCCTTCTCAAATTCGTTCTTAGCAAACGTCGCAGGCAGACTGCGAGTTTCTTGTTGCTTTGTCTGATCCGACACGGATGCAACTCCTTTACTCGTAATCGTTGACAAACGAACAGTATAGACCCGACAGACAGGCAAACGAATCGCGCAACAAAACTGGAGAACTAACCCACATCTTAGGATGCCAGGCGCAAACGGCTATACTTTCAGAGATTGAAATTCAAAGGAGCATTGAGTGAATTCTGAATCCATTGCCGTTATTATCCCTTGCTTCAACGAAGCCCTCACGATCGGTAAGGTCGTCGACGACTTTCATCGCGAGCTTCCGCAGGCGACGGTCTATGTCTATGACAATAACTCGTCGGACGAGACTTCCCGCATCGCAGCAGAGCATGGCGCGACGGTTCGCTTTGAGCCGCGTCAGGGAAAGGGCAACGTCTGCCGCCAGATGTTTCGCGATATCGAAGCCGATTGTTACCTGATGGTCGACGGCGACGACACCTACCCCGCCGAAGCGGCCAAGGCCCTCTGCGAGCCCATCCTTAACGGCACGGCCGACATGACCGTAGGCGATCGCCTTTCCAACGGCACCTACGCCGAGGAGAACAAGCGTGCCTTCCACGGCTTTGGCAATAATCTGGTCCGCGCCATGATCAAGTGGATCTATGGCTACAGCTTCGATGACGTCATGACCGGTTACCGCGCCATGAGCCGCCCATTCGTCAAAACCTTCCCTGTGCTTTCCGAGGGCTTCCAGATCGAAACCGAGCTCTCGATCCACGCCGTCGACCACCGCTGGCGCATCAAAGATGTGCCCATCGAATACCGCGACCGTCCGGAAGGTTCCGAGTCCAAGCTCCATACCGTGAGCGACGGCATTAAAGTCGTTGCGATGATCGGCACGCTGTTCAAGGACTACCGCCCGCTAAAGTTCTTCACCCTGGTCGCGATTATATTCACGCTCATCGGCCTCGCTCTGGGCATGCCCATCGTTGTGGAGTATTTCCAGACCGGCCTCGTCCCGCGCTTCCCCACCGCCATGCTCGCCGCCTCGTTTATGTTCCTGTGCGGCCTGAGCCTCGCAACCGGATTCATCCTCGACTCCGTGGCAAAGGTCGAAAAAAAGCAGTGGGAGGTCAACGTGTACAGCAAATACGCTTTCGATGACTATCGCAGCGACAAAACGAACGCGAGGTAAATCGCCATGCCGCTCATCTACATCGTCGTTCCGTGCTACAACGAGCAGGAATCGCTTCCGATCTTTCTCAAAGAGCTCGATGGCGTTGTCCATGCCATGACGCAAGCGCACCCCGATATTTCATTCGAAACGGTCCTCGTCGACGATGGCTCAGCGGACGCAACGCTCACCGTCATGAAAGCAGAAGCCGCGGCGGAGCATCCATACGCCATCCGCTGGTACTCCTTCTCGCGCAACTTTGGTAAAGAGGCGGCGCTGTTTGCCGGACTCCAGCACGCAAAGGGCGACTATGTTGCCACCATGGATGCCGACATGCAGGACCCGCCCTCGCTCCTGCCGCAAATGTACGAGCTCCTGCAAACCGAAGACTACGACAACGTCGCCACGCGCAGGACCACCCGCGAAGGCGAGCCTCCCATCAGGTCGTTCTGCGCCCGCATGTTCTACAAAATCATCAACCGTATTTCCAAGGCCGACATCGTCGACGGAGCGCGCGATTTTAGACTCATGAAACGACCCATGGTCAACGCCATCATTTCCATGGGCGAATACAACCGATTCTCTAAGGGCATTTACGGCTGGGTCGGCTTTAAAACCAAGTGGCTCCCTTATGTAAACGTCAACCGCGTTGCCGGCGAGACCAAGTGGAGCTTTTGGTCGCTGCTCCTCTATTCAATCGATGGCATCGTCGCGTTCTCTACGGCGCCACTCTCCCTTGCCGCCCTCACGGGCATCATTTTCTGCCTCATCGCCATCCTGGGATTCATCGTTATCCTGGTCAAAACGCTTGTCTGGGGTGACCCTGTCGGCGGATGGCCCTCACTCGCCTGCCTCATTACGCTGTTTGGCGGCATGCAGCTTCTGTGCCTGGGAATCATCGGTGAGTACCTGGCAAAGGCCTATCTGGAGACCAAGCGACGCCCCATCTATATCGTTCGCGAGTCCAACGAGGATTCTGATGACACGGTCCAATAACAGCACGCTCAAGAACGTTGCGTTCTACGCTGCCTGCTTCACGTTTTCCATCACGCTCTTTGTCGCGCTCGCCATAGCGGGGCATATATATCCCTTTGGCGACAATTCGTTTCTCACCAACGACCTCAAGTACCAATACATCGACTTCTTTGCGTGGTTTCGCCGCGTCCTTTTAGGCGAAGCGAACCTTCGCTATTCCTTCTCCCAGGGACTTGGCATGGACACTTGGGGCCTCTATAGCTACTACCTCGCGAGCCCCTTCAACCTGCTCTGCGTGTTGTTTCCCCAGGACAAGCTGACGCTCTTTGTATTCGTCATCAGCGCGCTCAAGCTTGGCTGCCTCCACATCAGCAGCGCTTGGTATGTGCAAAAGCGCTTTGGCTTATCCAAGCCCGCGGCATTCCTGCTTTCCCTCTCGTTCACGTTTTGCAGCTGGACCGTCAGCAACCTGCGCAACCCGCTCTGGATTGATTGCCTGATCCTGCTTCCCGTTTGCGCCTACGGTTGCTACGAGGCCATCCGCAAGCAGCGCATAGCGCGCCTTGTCATCGCCACGGCACTTAACGTCATGTTCTGCTGGTATACGGCCTATATCAGCATTCTGTTCCTCTGCATCTTTGTACTGGTCGAATTTGTCGATTACGCTGCCGAGCAGGGCTTTAGCTGGAAGCTCATGCTCGATCGAGCACTTCGATTCGCAGGCGCCATCGTTCTCGGGCTGCTTCTGTCCGCTTGGACCTTTTTGCCGACAATCCTTGCCATGTCCAAGGGCGGCCCCGTTTTGGCCCTCGGACCGCTGCTTAAAACCAGCCTCAAATCGCTCATCAGGGGCTTTCTCCCCGGCATGTGGGTGAACAACGACAGTACACCGCAGTTCTATTGCGGCGTAATCATGATGCTGCTCGCGGTGAGCCTACTATTTAACCGCGCCGTTCCGATCAAGATGCGCATCGCGACACTTGTCGTCACGATAATCCTGGTCGCAAGCTCCGTTTTGAGTCCGCTCGAGTACATCTGGTGCGGCATGCGCGTACCCAACGGCTTCTATTCGCGCACGGCTTTCTTGCTGAGCTTCTTTGCGCTGTGGGCCGCAGGACACGCGCTGCAGGCGCTCAAAAACCAGCCCAAATTGCGTCAAGCCTATCGCCCCGTCGTCATCATGCCCCTCCTGGCACTAACCGCCATTGAGTTGTTTGCCAACGCCCATGTTATGTGGAACCAGCTGTACACAGGCTATTCCGAAGAAACCAACAGCGCCTATGTCGCCACCGCAACCAACACGATCACAGCCATTCAAGGCCAGGATTCGGCGTCGTTCTACCGCATTGACCGCACGACCACGCGCGCCGATAGCGCTGCCCTCAACGAAGGCCTAGTGCTTGGGTACAACCAGCTGTCTTCGTATTCGTCTGCCAACAACCCGCAGGCCATCGCACTGCTCAACTCCCTTGGATACAGCAGCGTCGGCGAATTCTCGACCCGTTATGCCGAACCCATTCTCGCCGTCGATGCCCTACTGGGAGTCAAGTATGCCATTCCTGAAAACGCGCCTGCGGGATACGTTTTAGCCAAGACGAATAAGGCCGACTCCACAAGCGCGGTATTCGAGAACCCCTATGCGCTCAGCATTGGCGTGGCAGCCTCAAGCGATATCCAAAACAGCACGCTGAAGAGCGAGAACCCTTTCGAAAAGCAGAACAACCTCTACAGCATAATCCTAGGCCGCGAGGTCGAGCTTTATACCAAGATCGACGACACGAGCACGGAGAATAGCGATGGCTTAAAGCAATGGAGCGTTACTGTACCGGCAGGCTCCATCGGGTATCTCTACATCAACAAAGACGCGACCGCCGGCAGTTATTGGCCCGTCACCCTTACCATCGACCAGCGAACGATCGGAAACGAGGCCTGGAGATTCGACAATAATATCCGCCAGATTGCGGATGCATCGGACGCCCCGAGCCAGCATACGGTGTCAATCGGAGTCGCAGAGGGCTATACAGACATGCCCCAAGACAATGAGCCGGTCTTTTACGCCCTCAATCTGGACGTTTTCAAACGGGTCATTAACGAGCTTAAGACGAGCGAGTTTATTCCGACGGTTTTTGAGGACGGAATGATCGAAGGCGAGTATACCGCCAAGGATGATGGCAACCTGCTGCTGAGCGTTCCGTACGATGAGGGCTGGAACGTAACGGTAAACGGAACCACCGCAGAACTAACGCCCGCCGCCGATAAGGGCTTGTCGTCCCTGAACATGCAGAAAGGCGCAAATAGAATCGTGATGACCTACAAGACTCCGGGCGCCCTTGCGGGGCTTGCAGTGAGTCTGGCGACCGCCATTGCCCTTGTTACGGCGGGGCTAGTCGTCAGAAACAACAAAAGCCGCCGTTAAGAACGGCGGCTTTTGCTCTCGTCAATTCAATAACAGCAGCTAGAGCGTCTTGAGGTACTCCCCCAGCTCCTCCTCCCAGTCGGGCATGTGGAACCCGACCGACTCGAGCCTGGACAGGTCGAGCGCGGAATGGACCGGGCGCGGGGCGACGGGGCCCTCGGCGCCGGCGTAGTAGTCGGCGGTGCTGACCGGCACGACCTTCTCGCCGTTGCCGTTGGCGGCCTCGAAGACGGCACGGGCGATGTCCGCCCAGCTCTTCACCGCACCGGAGCCGGTGCAGTCGTAGGTACCGTAGGGGGCGTGCGTCCCCAGCACGTGGAAGATGGCACCGGCCATGTCGCGCGTGAAGGTCAGGCGGCCCAGCTGGTCGTCCACGACGGTGACCTGCTCCAACTTATCCTCCGGGTCGGCGACGCGGTCGGACAGCCCCTTCATGGTCTTGACGAAGTTGTGCCCCTCGCCGATGACCCAGGAGCTGCGCATGATGTAGTGGCGCGGGCACCCGGCCACGGCGATGTCGCCTGCGGCCTTGGTCTGGCCGTAGACGGACAGCGGGCTGAGGGGCTCGTCCTCCGTATGGACCTCGGCGGTGCCGTCGAAGACGTAGTCGGAGGACACGTGGACGAGCGTGATGCCGTGCTCGGCGCAGGTGCGGGCGAGAAGCGCCGGGCCGGTGGCGTTGGCCTTCCAGGCGGTCGCGCGGCCCTCGGGGGCCTCCGCTTTATCCACGGCCGTGTAGGCGCCGCAGTTGATCACGGTGCCGTAGAGCGACCAGTCGTACTGTGCGTAGGCCTCCGGGTCGGACATGTCGAAGGTGTCGATGTCGCAGAAGTCGAAGTCCTTGGCGACGCCGCGCTCCTCGGCGAGCGCGCGCACCGCATGGCCCAGCTGGCCGTTGCAGCCGGTGACGAGGGTGCGCTTCGGCGCCATGGGGACGACGTCCTTCAGCATCGGGTGGTTGAGGTCGGCCTCGGAGACGGTGGCCTCGTCGAGAGGGATCGGCCACTCGATGGCGAGCTCGGGGTCGGCGAGGTTCACGAAGGTGTAGG
>URJD01000058.1 GCA_900548075.1 uncultured Collinsella sp. | reverse complement strand
ACGTGCTGCCGGAAAACGTTGTCGCCACGACGGACCTGGCGCAGGCGCTCGACGGTGCCGAGGCCGTCATCTTTGCCGTGCCCTCCACACATCTGCGCAGCGTATGCCATCAGGCGGCACCCTTCATCGCCGCCGAGACCCCGGTTCTGTGCCTCACCAAGGGCATTGAGCCCGAGTCCGGCCTGCTCATGAGCGAGGTCATCGCCAGCGAGATCGGCAACGAGTCGCGCGTGGCGGCACTCTCGGGCCCCAACCATGCCGAGGAGATCTGTCGCGGCGGGCTTTCTGCCGCCGTCATCGCCAGCGAAGACCCGCAGATAGGGGAGACCTTTAAGGACCTGCTCCTGTCCACGGCCTTTCGCATCTATCTGTCGCAAGACATGACCGGTGTCGAGGTCTGCGGCGCCATGAAGAACGTTATCGCCATCGTGTGCGGCATCTCCGCCGGCACCGGTGCGGGCGACAACACGCTCGCCCTCATCATGACGCGCGGCCTGGCCGAGATCAGCCGTCTGGTGCACGCCCGCGGCGGTCAAGCTATGACCTGCATGGGACTTGCCGGCATGGGTGACCTCATTGCCACCTGCACCTCGGAACATTCGCGCAACCGCACCTTTGGCTACGAGTTTGCCCACGGCGTGTCGCTCGACGAGTATCAGACGCGCACGCATATGGTGGTCGAGGGCGCCGTCGCGGCCCGCAGCGTGAGCGAGCTTGCCCGTTCACTGGGCGTAGACATTCCGCTCACCTTTGCCGTGGAGCAAACGCTCTACAACGGTGTTACTTTGGATAGGGCGCTCGAGATTCTTACCGACCGCGTCCCTTCTCAAGAGTTCTACGGACTCACCGACTAGCGCAGAAAGGCTACTACCATGGGTTCCATCAAAATCGCTCCGTCTATCCTTTCGGCCGACATGGCCAACCTCAAGGGCGAGCTCGACAAGATCGCCGGCGCCGACTACGTGCACTTTGACGTCATGGACGGTCACTTTACCGGCAACCTCACCTTTGGCGTCGATATCCTCAAGGCCGTCAAGCGCTCCACCGATGTACCGGTCGACGCGCACCTCATGGTGTCGAACCCCGATGAGACGGTCGATTGGTATGCCGACGCCGGTGCCGACATGATCACCGTGCACTTCGAGGCCTCCACGCACCTGCACCGCACGCTCACGCACCTGCAGCAGCGCGGCGTCAAGGCCGGTGTGGTCCTCAACCCTGCCACGCCCGTCTGCGTGCTCGAGAGCATCATCGACGTTGTCGACATGGTGCTGCTCATGAGCGTGAACCCCGGCTTTGGCGGCCAGAGCTTTATCCCAGGCACCATCGCAAAGCTCCACGAGCTCAAGGCCATGTGCGAGCGCCACGGCGTGTCGCCCCTCATCGAGGTCGACGGCGGCATTTCTTCCAAGAACATTGCCGAGGTCGTCAAGGCCGGCGCCAACGTCCTCGTGGCCGGCTCCGCCGTATTTAAGTCCGAAGATCCCGCCGCCGAGGTTGCGCTGCTGCAGAAGCTGGGCAACGAGGCTGCACAGGAGGCATAAACCCTTATGACCGCAGGTCAAAACCGCATACCCGTGAATCTTGACTACGCCGCCTCGACGCCCATGCGCGCCGAGGCGCGTCTTGCGCAGCGTGAGTACGACGACAGCGAGCTTGCCGGCGTCAACCCCAACTCGCTGCACTCGCTTGGTCGCAAAGCTGCCGCGCGTCTAGAGGTTGCTCGCCGCGAGATCGCCCGCAGCTTTGGCGCGCGCGTCCGCCCATCCGAGATTGTCCTGACCAACGGCGGTACCGAGGCCAACCAGCTGGCGCTCCTCGGTCTTGCCGAGGGCGCCCGTCAGCGCGACCGCAAGCGCAACCGCGTGATCGTATCTGCCATCGAGCACGATTCGATTCTGGACAACCTGCCGCTGCTGCGTGCCGCCGGCTTTACCGTCGACCTGGTGCAGCCCTGCCGCGCGGGCTACATTGAGCCTGCCACGCTTGTCGAGCTGCTAGGCGACGACGTGGCGCTCGTGAGCATTATGGTCGCCAACAACGAGACCGGCGTGGTGCAGCCCATCCGCGAGCTTGCCGCTGCTGCACATGCCGCCGGCGCCCTGTTCCACACCGATGCCATCCAGGGCTATCTGCATATTCCGCTCGACGCCACCGAGCTGGGCGTCGATGCTATGTCCGTCGCGGCCCACAAAATTGGCGGTCCTGTGGCATCCGGCGCGCTCTACGTTAAGACCCGCACGCCACTGCGCCCCCGCATCTTTGGCGGCGGACAGGAAGCCGGACGTCGCGCCGGCACGCAGGACCTGCGCACGCAGCTGGCCTTTGCCGCTGCTGCCCGCACGCTGGCACCCCAAGTGGCTCAGGAGCGCGAAAAGCTGCAAGCCCTTTCCGACAAACTCTACGCCACGCTTACGGCCCATCCACGCATTCATGCCACCATGGGCGACTACGAGCAGGTCGACCGTCTGCCGGGTATGGTTTCGATCTACGTCGACGGCATGGACTCCGAGGAGCTCATCGTCAAGCTCGACGCCGCCGGCTTTGAGGTTTCGGCCGGATCGGCTTGCTCGAGCGGCAGCATGGACCCGAGCCACGTGCTCAGCGCCATGGGCATTGGTCGCGAGCAGGCGCTGGACGCACTGCGCATCTCCTTCGATGACCGCGTGAACCCTGCCGACCTGGATGAGTTCGCCCAGACGCTGCTCTCGATCGTAGGCGCCGCATGATCGTCGCCGAGCTTGAGCGCGCGCTACTGGCACGCTATCCCAAGACCGATGCCGAGAGTTGGGACCATGTAGGACTCTCCGTCGGCGACCCTGCCGCACAGATTACCGGTGTTGCCTGCGCACTCGATGCGACCGAAGCCAATGTGCACCGTGCTCTCGAGGCCGGTGCCAACGTGCTGCTGACGCATCATCCCATATACATCAAGGCACCCGAGGCCTTTTGTCCGACGGATGCCGCACGCCCCCAATGCAGCGCGGCGCTCTACGAGGCAGCGCGTTGCGGCGTGAGCATCATATCGCTCCACACCAACCTGGACCGCTCGCACGAAGCCCGTGTCTGCCTGAGCAAGCTGCTGGGTGCCGCACCCGTGAGCTCACTGGAGCACGTGGACGACCCCGAGGCCACCGGCCTGGGCGCGCTTGCAACGCTCAACGACCCGTGCACACTGCGCGATCTTGCCACCCGTGCTGCCACGGCCTTCGGCAGCGACCCGCGTGTGTGGGGCGAAGCCGATCGCCCGTGCCGCACCGTCGCCATTTTGGGCGGCTCCCTGGGCGACTTTGGAGAGCTCGCCATCGCCGCGGGCGCAGATGTTATTGTGACCGGAGAGGCCGGCTACCACGTGGCGCAAGACCTTGCCTTGCGTGGGCTGCCGGTGATCTTGCTCGGCCACGACCGCTCTGAGGAGCCGTTCGTTGATATATTGATGAACTCTGCAGTTGACGCCGGGGTCAACCCCCGTCATGCGATTAAAATACTGAACCCTTGCCAATGGTGGACTGTGACAAAAGGAGAGAACTTATGAGCGCCGGCGCTACGCTACTCAAGCTGCAACAGATCGATTTGGAGCTCGCCCGCAACAAGAGCGAACTTGCCAATATGCCGGAGCTCAAGGAGCTCGCTTCCAAGCGCAAGACCTATGTGAAGCTCAAGTCCGAGATGACCAAGCTCTACGCCCAGCGCAAGGATCTGGACATTGAGCTCGACGATCTCAACACCACCGAGATTCAGACCAATAACGCCATCGAGGCTGCCAAGAAGCGCCACGTCGACGGCTCCGACTACCGCGAGGTTCAGGACCTGGAGAATGAACTCGCCACCCTGGCCAAGCGTCTGGACAAGATTGAGCACACCCGCAAGGATGTCGTCATCGCCCATAAGGAGGCGCTCGACCGCGAGGCCCGTGCGCAGGCAATCATCGCCAAGTTCGAGGAGGGCGTAAAGGCCGATACCAAGGCCGCCCGCGCCAAGGCTGCCGACCTGCAGGCTCAGATTGACGCCGCCACGAAGGAGCGCACCGCGCTTGCCGCTACGCTGCCGGCCGACGTGCTCACCGACTACGAGCGCCTGCTCAAGCAGTTCCGCGGCCTGGCCGTCGAGACCATCCAGGGCAACATCCCCACGGTCTGCCACACCGCGCTGCAGGCATCGTCCATGAGCGACCTCAACCACGACGGCAGCGAGATTACGCACTGCCCGTACTGCCACCGCCTCCTGGTACTCCCGAGCAAGGAAGCCTAGCGATGACGGCGGCATCCAACAATTCAATGCAACTTGAGGGAAAAACGATCCTGCTGGGCATTACCGGCGGGATCGCCGCCTATAAGTCGTGCAATATCGTGCGCCTGCTGCAAAAGCGCGGTGCGCGCGTCAAGGTCGTTATGAGCGAGCATGCCACCGAGTTTGTGGGCCCGCTCACCTTCCGTGCGCTCACCAACGAGCCCGTTGCCGTGGGCCTATTCGACGATCCTTCCGACCCCATCCACCACATTTCGCTGGCGCAGGAGCCCGATCTGGTGGTCGTGGCGCCCGCGACAGCCAATATCATCGCCAAGATGGCCAACGGCATCGCCGATGACCTTATCTCCACCACGCTGCTTGCGACGCCGCGACCCATCGTGATCGCACCTGCTATGAACAACGGCATGTGGAAGGCGCCGGCGACGCAGGCCAACATGGCCACGCTGCGCGACCGCGGCGTGCATGTGGTGGGACCCGGCAGCGGCTACCTTGCCTGCGGCGACGTGGACACGGGACGTATGAGCGAGCCCGAGGACATCGTCGAGGCTGTCTGCGAGGTGCTCAATCCCACGCCCCAGGACCTTGCGGGCAAGCGCATCGTAATCACCGCCGGTCCCACGCACGAGCCGATCGATCCCGTGCGCTTTATTGGCAACCGGTCGTCGGGCAAGATGGGCATCGCCCTGGCGGGGGAGGCTGCTCGCCGCGGTGCTGAGGTCACGCTTGTGCTGGGACCGACATCGCTCGATGTTCCCCGAGGTGTAGAGTGCGTGCGGGTGCAGACCGCCGCAGAGATGCTGCAGGCGGCGTTAAACGCCTTCCAGACGGCCGATGCGGCCATTTGCGCGGCCGCTGTCGCCGACTACACCCCCGCGGCCCCTGCCGACCATAAACTCAAAAAGGCCAACGAACGCTTGGATCGTATCGAGCTCGTCGAGACCGTTGATATTTTGGCCGAGCTCTCGCGCCAGAAGGGCGAGCGCCGTGTGATCGGATTTGCAGCCGAGACCGATAACGTCGTGGAGTACGCGCAGCACAAACTTGCCCGCAAGGGTTGCGATGCCATTATCGCCAACGATGTCTCGCGCGCCGATTCGGGCTTTGGAACCGACACCAATAAGGCCTGGATTGTAAGCACAGCAGGGACGCAAGAACTTCCCGTGCTAACAAAACCCCAGCTCGCAGATACAATTTTGGACTTGCTCAAAAATAATTAAAAAAGTTCTTGCGCAAGGGTAAAGTTTCGGGTTAATATACTCCCTGTTGCGAGCGAGAGCAGAGCAACAAACAAAAGCTTCGGGACGTGGCGCAGCTTGGTAGCGCACTTGACTGGGGGTCAAGGGGTCGCTGGTTCGAATCCAGTCGTCCCGACCAGAAGTTTGCAGGTCAGGCACCTAGTGCCTGACCTTTTTTGTTTTAAGCAATTGCTTAATTTTGATTAAGCAACAGGGTGCCAAAAATCTACCTGAGCGATAATCGCCTTTTGCGGCTACTTGCGCGTTTTGCACGCGCTTGAGCCGATTTATTAACGCGTTATGAATCTACATACGCGTAGCTGGTATACAGCCGAGTAAGGGCTGTATTTATCGCGGCGATTTACACAGATATAGCGACTGTAACGAACAAGTGTGTCACTGTATTTATTCCAGTAGTTCACTTGATCCGTGGACAAGTGAGCGGTTACAACGAAACGCCAAGCGGGATGAGCTCTATACGAGGGCGCTACGAAGGTAATGGCGGGGGAGTGCGGCAGACGCTCTGAGAGCCGCTGTACGACCCCATTTCTCCTCAACCCGATAACCTGTCCTACGAACCTCAAACCGTTCGTAAACTTGCCAAAAGAAGGCCCGTGCAATCCTGCGCGGGCCTTTATCCCTATGTCAGCTTATATGACAAAATGCCTAGAAGCTCCAGACAGGGCAGACGCAACCCGCGTACGGCGCGTAGAAGGATGGTGTCGGACCTTCGTCGCTTTTGACACGGAGGAAACCCGCAGCAGGGGCCTTCTGATACATCGTACACACCGTACGCTCCCACCAACTTGGACCAATGGCGATGGCGGAGAAGGCATCGGGGTTCTTGACATTGTGGTTCTCCGTCACCTTGCCCCTGAAGGCCTCGTACTGGGTGCCCTCGTTGGAAGTCCAGGGATAGTCAGATGCGAGATAAGACGTCGGCACAATCTCGGAGTAGCTGAGCAGGAACAGTCTGTCGGTCGTTGCTGTCACGGCGGCATTCTTATTCGCCTTCCCGCCACCGACGTTGTTCGTGAGCTTCCTGACGGGCTTTACCTTGGATTGGAAATCGGACGGCATCAGGTTCCAGATCTCACCGGAGTTCATCTTCGCACGGAGCTCGGACTTCTCCCAACCACCGACATTAGTGTCGGTCGCATTCATGCGCGATCTGATTCCCGTCGAGGTGGTGAGGAACGTCAGGCCTGCCTTGCCGCTGCCATCTGCCAAGTCGTCGTGGTTGATGCCGATGATTCGGTAGGTCATGGTGTCATCGTTCGTGAGCTTGACCGACCAAGTCGTTCCCGCATCCATAGCGGCCTTCGCCTTGGCGTACACTGGCGACGCCTCGCCCTTCGCTGCGATGTCCTCGGCCACGGCCTTCTGTTCAACGAGCGTCCAGTCCTTGACGTCCTTGGCCACAGCCGCCTGTACGGTCACTGAATCGGCTCCCGCGGAACCGCCGCCGGATGCTCCGCCGCCCTCGGCGCCAGCGCTAGTCCCGCTATTCACAGTGTTGCCGACCAGGTTGAACTGGTTGCGGATGGCTCCCGCCACACCGGGTCCCGCGAACACGATGACAAGACCGATGACGGCGATGATCAGGACGTACTCGATGATTGACTGGCCCCGGAGATTAGCCGCCCTACGAGCGACCCCCCCCCGAGGCGAAACTGCCGCTGCATGCATATGCGGCTCCCTTCGCTCAGGGTGAATAGAAACGGCTTGAGCGTAGGACTATTCCAAAAGGCTGCGCAGATCTTGCCGCAGCGGCAATCACGCTGAAAGGACAAGGCGGTAAGTCGAGTCATCGTCCAGAATGGATTTGAGCGGTATCCGGTCCCAAAACGTATGCGTTTCACCATGAGAGAGGGATCTGTCATGAGCTGGAAACCGAGAAAATGCGTTATCGCCTTACTGACTTTGGCGACTCTGACGTGTTTCGCCGCCTTAATCGCCGTCAATATCAAACCGCAACACGATGCTTATCCCTCATCTTTGTCCATTAAAATGGGCCAAGATTTCAGCCTCGGCCGAAACGTCAATTATTTTAACAAGCTAAAACCTAATGAGGAAAACATCTTGATGTTCTGGGCATCGTGGTGTCAGCACTGCGAATCTCTCATAGAAGATATGCAACAACTTGATAATTTCGCAGCCTTAAGGAAGAACTTTTTCACTGTTTCCGAGGACAGCACAATTGAAGAAGCCTCGGTCCAAGAAGGAGACTTTCCCATATACATAGATTAAGATAAGACCGTGTATGACCAATATGAACTTGAGCATATTCCATCCGTATTCATACTGGATGATCAAGGAAACATCATCGGCTTATCCGAAGGAGAGGAAGAACCTCTTGCCTTATTAAAGAAATACGCGAATACAACGGATATAAAGCGGAAGGAGGCGACATCGAGTAACTATCAAAGGCCAGATTAAGGAGCCAGCCATGAAGAAATGCCCGCCCTCCATCGTCTCAGCAGCTCTTTGCCTCTCCCTTGTCATGACACCATTTGTACCCGTTGCGGCAGCCTATGCCGACGAGGGATCTCCCGCCGAGAGCAGCGATATCTACGTCTGAGTCAACTACGACGAAAATTACGATATATCCCTTTTTGAGCGCGGACGCTGCACGGATTCATATTCCAAGGCGTGGTGCGATTCTCACGGATCTGCAAATAACCGCACCGTCCCTCACAAGGTCAAGCTGAACGCGAAGGAGGAGGCTTGCCTGCGCGATCCCTACCTTGCTAGCACCGCTGAAGTTATCGCCGGTCTCGTGACAACCGGTCCTGGCGGCGGCTTTTTTGCAACCGCAATGACATCGTACCGACTTTTCACTTGCATGTTCTGAAAGGAAGTTGCCATGTTGTCGCAAAATCAATCGAGATACTTGAACACAATCGGCTTTGCCCCGCTTGCATTACTCTTTGCTAGCGACCTTTTGCTGAAACCGCCCAAGGAACTCGTTTCGCTTGCCATAGCCTGCATTTCCGCCCTTTACTTTACGGCAACCCTATTCGTCGGACTAAAGGAGAGGAAAAAAGGCGCAGTCGTTGCATCTGCCGTAGGCGTGATCATAGCCATTGCCTCATTCTTTATCTGACACATTGGTGATCTAGGGGCGATATCGTAGGAATACGACCGGGAGAGCCGGGACCAGATTGCCCGGGTTGCCCGGTCGGCTCGCGCGACGGCGCGGCGGTTCCACAGAAAGCTCTCCGGACTTCGCGCCGTTTCTGATCGCATTGTAGACAGCCATCTCGTCTTCGCAGTCGGCGAGCACGCGGTGTGCGTCGTCGTTTTTGATGTCCAGCAAATCTCGAAGGTCCTCCATGCACCAGCGTCCGAGATCTGGCCATGCGCGTTGCGCGAGCTGATAAGTGTCGATTGCGATGTTGTAGTTAAAGTCCAGGCCAAAGCCGTCCCAGGCAGAACGGCTTTGTTTCCTTGATTATCAACTTCATCCGGACACCTTCCGCATTCATCCGTGTGTGTACGGATGAATGCGGGGCTCGATAGCCCGGCGGCCTGATCGGCAGGCCGCCGGGAACTCTCACTCCTCGATAAAAGCCGGCACCCGGTTAGTCCTGCGCATCTTGAAATCGCCAGTTTCGTGGGAGACGTAGAGAATGCCGTCCATCCCGTCTCGCGATGCATATGAAAGGTGAACAGAACCGCAATCCGCTCCATCATCGTCGAGAAGATCGAACGAATTCGGATCGCTCGTTGCGGCCAAACGACCACTCAGACAAGAGCCATCGCCATTACAGATTTGCCATTCCATGTCTTCGCCTGCAAGAATCGCCATAGACGGCCTGGTCGCGCCATCGTTGACATACATCCCGTCTATGCCAAAACCGTTCTCAGCGCCATCGATGAACGACTGCTCGGACCTATACCTCGCAAATGATGCACATAGCACCATTGCAAGACAAAGTACAGAGCCAACAATCGCTATCTTTGCATAGCTCTTGCCTATCATGTCATTCACCTCCCTCGTATGTATCGAGGTATTCCTGCTTGAGCGTCTGCG
>URJD01000057.1 GCA_900548075.1 uncultured Collinsella sp. | reverse complement strand
GCGCCGACGTGACGCGCATCGCAGCCGAGTCGCCCACCTGCGTCTTTGGCGGCCGAGACGTCATCGCCAAGAGCAACGCCGGCTTTAACGTCATCGACCTGCTGGGCTAACGCACAAAGGTAGATTTTTGGGACACGCCCGGAAATCTACCTTTTTCTGCGGCTTGGGCGAGGCGGCGCAGCCCACCGCGGCGGTTTGTCTCGATCTGTAACATCTAGACGGCAATATCAGCTCCAGATGTTACAGGTCGAGACGTTCCCAAACGGCACCAGCTCTTTATCTCAATCTGTAACAACTAGGTCCAATTTTGCCGAGTTACTGTTACAGATCGAGACAAACCGCTGCAGACGCCCATCACAGCACAGGCCACCACGAAGGTGCATGTGCCCCCTTCGTGGTTGTTTTTGCTGTTTGCCCAGATAAAACCTACCAAAATAAACCTGTCCCTAATTTGCAGGTTTGCCAGAGGAGGCCGGGATGGACAAGGCTGAGTTGCGACGGGCGGTGATTGCTCGGCGCGATGCTCTTGATTTGGACTTGCGGGCGGCGAAGTCTGCTGATATCTGTGCGCGGCTGGTTGAGCTGCTGGGCCGCTCGGATACCGCGGCGCCGCGCACCGTTGCCGTCTACGCCGCGATGGGTTCCGAGGCAGACCCTGCCGCGTTTGCCGCTGCGGCCGCCGTGCGCGGCCGGCGCGTAGCCTATCCGTGCATGCTCTCGGCAATTGATGCCGCAGCTTGTGGCCAGCGCATGTGTATGCGGGCAGTTGCCGCCGACGATGCGTCCGCGGCTCCGTTTATCGCCCACCCCACGCGGGCCTTCGCGGCCACGGACATCGACAGCGACCGCTTCCCCATCGTGCCTGCCGAAGCTCTCGACATGATCGTCGTGCCGCTCGTGGCCTTCGACCAAACCGGCGCGCGCCTGGGCTACGGCGGCGGTTGTTACGACCGCTACCTGCCTATGCTCTCGCCCGCATGCCAAATCATCGGCATCGCCTTTGACGAGCAGCGTGTCGACCACGTTCCCACCGACGCCCACGACCTGCCGCTACCCCACATCATCAGCGCCTAACGGCTGGTGCACCTCCCGGCGGCCTAGTGCTCCTCGCCGGCGCGGGCCAGGTCGTAGGGCGTGGTCTGGTAGACGTAGTAGTTGAGCCAGTTGGTGTAGAACAGCTGAGCCTGGCTGCGCCAGACGTTGCGCGGCTCGGCGGTGGGGTCGTCGCCCGGGAAGTAATGCGCCGGCACCTCCGGGTTGAGCCCGCGCTTCACGTCGCGCTCGTACTCCAGGCGCAGCGTGTCGGTATCGTACTCGGGGTGGCCAAATACAAAGAAGCGACGGCTGTCGGTCGACTTGACGATGTACAGGCCCACCTCGTCGGACACGGCCACGACCTCAAGCTGCGGCTCGGCCTCCACGTCCTCGCGGCGCACATCGGTGTTGCGCGAATGCACGGCATAGAAGCGGTCGTCGAAGCCACGGACCAGCGGGCTTTGCGGCTTCACCAGATAATGCTCGAACACGCCGCTTGCCTTTGCCGGCAGGTCGTACTTCTGGATACCGTAATGATGGTACAGACCGGCCTGTGCGCCCCAACAAATGTGCAGCGTAGAGTGCACGTGCGTGGTGGACCAATCCATGATCTGGCAGAGCTCGGGCCAGTAGTCGACCTCCTCGAACGGCATCTGTTCCACCGGCGCGCCCGTGATGATCAGGCCGTCGTAGTGGATGTCGCGGATGTCGTCGAACGTGCGGTAAAACGTCTCCAGGTGGCCGGCGCTCACGTGCGTGGCTTCGTGCGTTTTGGTGCGCAGCAGGTCCACCTCCACCTGCAGCGGCGTGTTGGAGAGCTTGCGCATGATCTGCGTCTCGGTGGCAATCTTGGTGGGCATGAGGTTGAGGATGAGCACGCGCAGCGGACGGATGTCCTGGTGCAGCGCGCGGTACTCGGTCATGACAAAGATGTTCTCGCTCTCGAGCTGCGCGGCGGCAGGGAGGGCGTCGGGGATGCGAATGGGCATGGATGCTCCTTACGAGTCAGTTGCAGTTATGGTACAACGAGCGGCCCCATCCGCGCGAGCACATCGCCCAGCGATGCCGTCAGCGGCCCAAATCACTCCAAAAGTAGAGATTAAGGCATGTCCCAAAAATCTACGGCGCTTTAGCCTAGCAAAGTGGCAGCAGGACGCTACAATGATTCGACGCGAAAAACTCGGCCGAAAGGATACATATATGTACCAGACGCGTAAGATCGGTGTGGTCGGCCAGGGCCACGTAGGAGCACATGTCGCCAACAGTCTGCTCATGCAGGGCATTGCCGATGAGCTGTACCTGTGCGATATCAACGAGGCCAAGGTGACGTCCGAGGTCCAGGACCTGCGCGACTCCCTTTCGTTTGTCCCGTACAACACCAAGATCGTCAACTGCTACGACCACTACGAGGAGCTTGCCTGCTGCGACGTTATCGTCAACGCCGCCGGCAAGGTCGCGCTGGCCGCCGGCAACCGCGACGGCGAGCTGTTCTTTACCACCGACGCCGCCCGCACCTTTGCCAAGCGCATCGTCGACGCCGGCTTTGACGGCACCTTCGTGAGCATCTCCAACCCCTGCGACGTCGTGTGCACCGAGCTGTGGCACCTGACCGGCTACGATCCCAAGAAGATCATCGGCTCGGGCTGCGGCCTGGACTCCGCTCGCCTGCGCACCGAGATCTCCAAGAAGGTCGGTGTGAGCCCCAAGTCTATCGACGCCTACATGATCGGCGAGCACGGCTTTAGCCAGCTGGCCGCCTTTAAGGCCGCAACCATCGCCGGCAAGAGCCTCAACGAGCTTCAGGCCGAGAACCCCGACAAGTATGCCTTCGACCACATGGAGATCGAGGAGCTCGCGCGCAAGGGCGGCTACGTAACCTACCAGGGCAAGCAGTGCACCGAGTACGCCGTCGCCAACTCCGCCGCACGCGTCTGCGCCGCCGTGCTGCACAACGAGCACGCCGTGCTTTCGGCCTCTACGCTTATGACCGGCCAGTATGGCGAGGAGGGCATCTTCACCTCCCTGCCGTGCGTGATCGGTGCCGAGGGCGTCGAGGAGGTCTACACGCTCGACCTGTCCGAGCACGAGCTCGAGGGCTTCCATAAGAGCTGCCAGCACATCCGCGACAACATCGCCCAGCTCGACTGGTGGAACGCCGAGGCTTACGACGCCAAGTAAGCGTCGGTTGCCGCGACACCTCGCTCATACGGATACCATGCAAAGCGGGCCGCGCCGGAAATCCCCGGCGCGGCCCGCTTTTTACGCACGCTATTCACTTGCGAATCGAAGGTGAATGCTTTTCCCGTTACTTAGTACTGCTCGATGCCCATGTAGCGACGAGCCTCGGGGCTGTGATCGAACACCTTGCCGCGTGCGGCGCGCAGCTCGCAGCTCATGTTGTAGAAGAAGATCGGCTCCAGGTACGAACGCACGCTGGCGGGCACGTCGCCTACGCCATACTCGAGCGCGTCGAGCACCATGATCGTGTCGGTGTGCGTGTTGAGGAACGCCAGCGCGCGCTCCTCCATGGGGCGGCACTCGCCCGATCCGAGCTGCACAAAGTAGAACACGCCGGGCTCGGTGGCCTCGAACGGGCCGTGGAAGTACTCGCCGGAGTGGATGTAGCAGCAGTGCTGCCACTGCATCTCCATGAGCGAGCAGATCGCCATGGCGTAGGTCTGGCTAAAGTTGGGGCCGGATCCCAGGATGTAGAAGAACTTGTGCTGCTGGCAGAGCTCAGCAAAGCGGGCGCCCAGCTCGGCGTTGACCTTCTCGCGGGCGGCGGGCAGCAGCGCGTCCATCTGCTTAAGGCCTTCGTACATGTCGGCGAGCGCTTCGTAGCCCTCCTGCTGGTCGAGCAGTTCGGCGGCGATCAGAGCGCCGATGCCCTGCGGCACCTCGGCCTGCGACACGCCCTCGCCCCACGGATAGACCCAGGTAGTCCACTTGCCGTTGTCGATCTTTGAGCCCTCGCAGTCGGTGAGGGCAACGACTTCGGCACCGGCGGTCAGCGCCATCTCGCAGCCGTCAACGACCTCTTGCGTGTTGCCGCTGTGGCTGCAGGCGATGACGAGTGACTTCTCGCCAAGACTCTTGGGAGCCATCAGGCAAAACTCGCGTGCCGTGTAGACCGTCGAGGTAAACGTGGTGGCCTCACGCTTGAGCAGCTCGTTGGCCGGCATGAGATCGATCATCGAACCGCCACAGGCGATCCAAAAGACGTTCTCGATCTTGCCCTTGCGCTCGATGATTTCCTGAACCAGATCATGTGCGTTCATGGTGATGTTCCTCCTTGTGGGGCGGCTTTGAACGACGACAGCTCGTACCTGCTGTCATTCTATGTTGTCCTATTTATAGCACGTGTAACAACGCCCGTGAAGTCATCTCAGCAAATTTGTTCTATGTTGTTCTATCTGTGGACGTTAGATGTCGAAGACGTAGCGCGAGCCCACGATCTTTTGGCGGCCGAGCAGTAGAGGGCGCCCGCCGGCGTCGGTAAAGTAGGCCTCCATATAGAAGAGCGGCTCGCCGACCGGCACCTCCAGCAGCGGGGCCGTCTGAGCATCGGCAAGCGCAATCTCCACGGTGCAGGGGTCGGACTTGAGCGGCGCGCGACCCGAATGCTCGGCAACGAGCGCAAAGATTGAATTATCGGTGAGGTCCTCGTCGGCCAGCGTCTGCAGGTAGGGATGGTCGGCGAGTACAAAGGCGTTGTTCTCGAGCATGACGGGGACGCCGTCTGCCGTACGCACGCGCTCGACCACGATGAGCTCGCAGCCGGGCTCCACACCAAAGAACGCCGCATCATCGTGCGTCGCGGCGACCACCGTGCGCGACACCAGGCGCGCGCCCGGCACCATGTCGTTGGCAGCACAACCCTCAGTAAAGCTCTGGACGTCACCCTTCTGGCGAATCTTGCGCTTGAGCTTGGGAGCGCACACAAAGGTACCCCTCCCCTGCTGGCGGTTGAGATACCCCGCGCGTGACAGCTCCTCGATGGCGCGGCGCACGGTGACGCGCCCCACGCCGTAGGACTTCGCGAGCTCCATCTCGGAAGGAATACGCGAGCCGGCCACGTACACGCCGCGCGCGATCTCGCCCTTTAGATCGTCCATGACCTGCTGGTACAGTGGCACAGCGGACACGTCGGCGCGCTCGGAACGTTCAGTCTTGCTATCGGCTACCATCGTTACGCTCCATCCCGCGCATGCTCGGACTCAAATTCTTCAATCGCCGCCATAAACTGCTCGCCAAAGGCGTCGGCCTTTTTCTCGCCAATGCCGTTGACCTGGATCAGCTCGTCGCGCGTCTGCGGGCGCAGGCGGCACAGGCCGCGCAGGGCCTTGTCGGAGAAGACCATGTACGGCGCCATCTCCAGCTCCGTCGAGATCTCCTTGCGGAGGGCACGCAGGCGCTCGAACAGCTCGGTATCGTCGCCCACGCGCGGGCGCTGATCCAGCTCGGCCTCCTCGCGCAGCAGATCGACGGCGCGGCGGGCGCGGGCCGAGGCCTTGCGCTTGGATGCACGACGCTTAACGGTAAAGGCAAACGCCTCATCCTCGACCTCGCCGGCACGCGGGCCCAGCCCCACGACCGGGTACTGCCCCTGCGAGGTGGCCAGATAGCCGCGGCCGCACAGCTGGCTGATGATGTCCTTGATGCGCCCGACCGATTCGCTCGACAGCTCACCGTAGCCGCGGTCCTCGTCCAGATGCATCTGGCGAATGCGCTCGGTGTTGCCGCCGTGGAGCACATCGGCGATCAGCGACTTGCCAAAGCGCATGGGTCGCGTGGCCACATAGCGCACGGCGGCGCGGGCCATATCGGTGACGTCCTCGACCTCGAACTGCGTGAGACAGTTGCTGCAGTTGCCGCAGCCCTCGGCGTCTTCTGCCGTGCCGCCCGCGGCGGCTGCCGCATGCTCGGCCGCGGCCTCGTCGCCAAAGTAGCGCAGCATGTATTCGCGCAGGCAGCCGGTGGTATTGCAGTAGCCCTCCATCTGGCTGAGCAGACGATATCGATTCTGGAGCGCCCACGCGCGCTGCTCGTCGTCGAGCGCCTCATCGGCGGGATCGCCGCGGTCGATCAGAAAACGGCGCATGCGAAAATCGTTGCCATTCCACAGCAAATGGCAGCTGGCCGGGTCGCCATCGCGACCGGCGCGACCTGCCTCTTGGTAGTAGGCCTCGATGCTCTCGGGTACGTTGTTATGAATCACGTAGCGCACGTTGGGCTTGTCGATACCCATGCCAAAGGCATTGGTGGCAACCATCACCTGAATATCGTCGTCGATAAAGGCGCGCTGGCTTTGACGACGGGCGTCGTTGCCCATGCCGGCATGGTAGCGGCCAACGCGAATGCCGCTGGGGCCCAGCGCCTCGGCAAGCTCGCCTGCCAGCGCATCGACCGTCTTGCGGGTCGAGCAATACACGATGCCGCTCTCGCCCGAATGCGCAATCACATAGTCGCGCACCCAGGCGGTCTTGACCTTGTCGCCCATCTCCTCGCAACCAAAGTAGAGGTTCTTGCGATCGAAACCCGTCACCACCGTCGCGGGGTTTTGCAGGCCGAGCATCTGCTGAATGTCCGCGCGCACACGCTCGGTCGCCGTAGCGGTAAAGGCTGCCACGATAGGGCGCTGCGGCAGGGAATCGATGAACTCGCGAATCTGCAGGTAGGCGGGGCGGAAATCCTGGCCCCATTGGCTCACGCAGTGGGCCTCGTCAATGGCCACGAGCGGCACGCCGATGCCGCCTTCGGCCGCAGCTTCCTGCGCAAAGGCCAAAAAACGCGGCTCAAGCAAGCGCTCGGGCGCCACGTACATAAGCTGATAGCGGCTCTCGCGCGCCCGCTTGAGCACGGTGTTTTGCTGGGCCGGGGTAAGGCTGGAGTTGAGATAGCTGGGTCGCGCACCCGCCGCGAGCAACGCACGGGTCTGGTCCTCCATAAGCGACAGCAGCGGACTCACCACAAAGGTGATGCCGGGCAGCATGAGCGCGGGCACCTGGTAGCAAATGGACTTGCCGGCGCCCGTGGGCATAACACCCAACGCATCGCGACCGGCAAGGATCGCATCGACCATGCGGTCCTGTCCCGGGCGAAACGAGGTGTAACCAAAATAGGCGCCGAGCGTGTCGAGCGCCATCTGCTGCATGCTATCGGTCATGGTTTCCTAACGTCTAAGTCATCTGCCGCCGATTATACGCCGCCACAGGGACAGCAGCACACGGCCGCTGCCCAGACTAGTCGATGGACGTTCTTAAACGACTGGTCATACAAGAACGTCCCCAACGACTAGTCATTTAAGAACGTCCCCAACGACTACTTTGGACCGCAGCAACGCCGATGTTCTGGCAACGACAGCGAAAGCCCGTCAGAGCGAGCAAGGTGCCTTGAAACGAGGCGGCATTGACCTTCTGGTCATGCCGCCGAAGTTGAAAGGCAGATTGCCGCCCTGGCGGGCTTGCAGCGTCGACCAATCCGTCGTTCGGCAGAACGGTGGAACCAAAGGCGCAGCGTCGACCGGTCCGTCGTTCGTTAGAACGGCGGAACCCCAGGGCTACATGACCATGACGTAGCGGCTGCCCACGTAGTACTGCTTGCCGAGCAAAACCGGTTCATCGTTGGGACCGATAAAACCGACACGCAAGTTGAGCAGCGGATCGTGCGGGGCAATGCCCAGCTCGGCCGCCTGCTCGGTGTTGGCGCGGACGGCCTCGACCGTGCGGTGGCCAACCGAGACGATCGGGATGCCGCCGACGCGCTCGACCTCGGCAAAAATCGACTTGTCCTCAAGATCGGCCGTCAGCAGCTCGCGATACTGGTCAAACGGCACAAAGACGTTTTCCTCAAAGATGGGCTCGCCGTCGGCCGTACGCACGCGCTTGATGTGCAGCAGCAGCGCATCCTTCGGCAGACCAAAGAATTCCATCTCGTTTTGACGCGCCGGCACAATCTGGCGATCGACTACATGCGCGCCCGCCTTCATGCCATTGTCAGCACATAGCGCGGTAAACGTCTGCAGCAGCGAGGCATGGAACTGGCGATTGATGTGCGGCGTGGCGACGAAGGTGCCGCGTCCCTGCTGCTTAACCAGGTAGCCATCGGAGCACAGCTCCTCAACGGCACGGCGCACGGTGATGCGGCTCACCTCATACTGTTCGGCAAGCTCGAGCTCGGACGGAATGCGCTCCTTGGGTGTATAAACACCCTTCTCGATCGCGTCCTTGATCTCGTCGTAAATCTGCTGGTAAAGCGGTGCGTTTTTAGGTGCGGACATATCTGGTCACTCTTGTCAAAATAGCGAAATAACTCATACGTATATAACGTCTTTTTACATGTTACCTCACTTTGATAAAACGATATACCGCATACAGCAAATCCCTACTTACCGTCGTCCTGCTGCAGGCTGTCCTGCTCGCTCAGGCGCGCCTGCCTGCTGGCCATGCGCGCAGGCTTATCCGGATCGGGCACGGCCGTGGGCATAGGTTCGTCAACATGACCGCCCCACCAGCCGCCTACAAAGTTGAGCGTGTGGAACACGTTGATCACGGCGCCGGGATCCACGTCGCACACCAGCTTGACGATGTCCTGGCTCTCGTAGGTCGAGACAACGGTGTGCAGCAGGTACATCTTCTCGCGGCTATACCCGCCAACAACCTCGGCGCAGCTAATGCCGTGCTGAAAATGGTCGACGTAAGCCGTCATGATCTCGTCGGCCTTGCGCGTCGTAATCTGCAGCGTCACGCGGTCGTAACGGCGATAGAAGCTGTCGATGGTCTTGGTCGAAATAAACTGGAACACGATGGAATAGGCCGCGTTGTCCCAGCCAAACATAAAGCCAAAGATCGCCAGGATAGCGCAGTTAAAGCCAAAGATGACGCCCCAGATGGTCTTGCCCGTGTGGTTGGACACCCACAGCGCGATAAAGTCGGTGCCGCCGGTCGACGCGCCCGACTTAAGCGCGATGGCAGCGCCCAGGCCCGAGACCACGCCGCCAAAAATGATGAGCATGATCTTGTCGCCCAAAAACGGCGCAAAGTGAAAAATGTTGAGGAACAGCGACGAGAGCGCAACCTGCGTCATCGAGAAGATGACGAAGCGTTTGCTGATGCCGCTCCAGCACAGAAGCGCCACGGGAATATTGAGCGCGAGCATGCCGAGCGAGGTGTCGATATGAACGCCGCCGAGTGAGGTGACGCGATCGAGGAGGACCGCGACGCCGGTGAGACCGCTCGGAAGCAGGTCGGCGGGCTGAATGAACGCCTGGATCAGGAAGGTCTGCAGAATAGCGGATATGGTGACCGCCACCGCCGTGATGGCGCGACGGACGATGGTAAGACGACCGAGCACGAGCACGCGGTCCGTGAGCTTATCGATGGCGTTCGCCACGTAGGCTCCTTTCGAAGGCAGATGTAATTGTGGGGCATGTCGGCGATTGTAACAGGAGTAAGAAAAAACCACCACAAAGGTGCCTGTGAACTGCCTCCCATTTCTTGGACATCGGGAA
>URJD01000056.1 GCA_900548075.1 uncultured Collinsella sp. | reverse complement strand
GCGGCACCGCCCATGGCATCGGGCTGGAACAGACGCTCTTCACGCTGCGCACGGTACTCGGAAATACCCAGCGAGGCGGCATAGATACCCACGCCCGCCACCGCGCCCACGGCGAAGGGAACCGCACCCGCCACGACCGTCTCGTTCACCGACGAAAACGGCAGCGTCGCGGCATACATAACCACGGGAGCGGCAAGGCCTATCCCGCACGAAAGTCCGGCAAGGACTGCTCGTTGTGTTGCATCAGAAGAAGCCATGAGCTCTCCCCATCTTCCAGCACCCAAATCGCATCATTTAGTTGGCTGCGCGAGAGAAGATGAAGCGGGGCTATGCCCCAAAGCAACGGTATATGGTTCGTTTCATCTGCGTTTTCCGTCGCGAAGCTTAAAAGCTATTATGCGAAACCGCCCAGTCGATTGCAAGCGACGATGTCGGATTGAAACGGGAAACCTGCTGCTCGTCGGTCTTATGGTCAAAAAATGGTGACGAACGGCGATATGGAAAAGGGCCGAGGCTCAAAGCCCCGACCCTTTATTGCATTGATGACTATCGCTGCGTGTGGATGACAACCTAGAACGTCTGCTCGTAGTCGCTGTGTTTTTTGGCCGAACGCACCAGGAACTCCTGGTTGGTGTTGGTGCCCTTAAGACCCTTGATAAACGATGCGGCTGCGCGCTCGGTGTTGTTCATGCCGGCAAGAATGCGACGCAGGCCAAAGACAAACGGACGCATCTGCTCGTCGACCAACAGGTCCTCGTTACGCGTACCGGAGGCAACGGGGTCGATAGCCGGGAAGATACGGCGGTCGGCCAGGTCGCGGTCGAGCTTAAGCTCCATGTTGCCGGTGCCCTTGAACTCCTCAAAGATGACCTCGTCCATCTTGGAACCAGTGTCGATGAGGGCAGAAGCCAGGATGGTGAGCGAGCCACCGTTCTCGATATTACGGGCTGCGCCCAGGAAGCGCTTGGGAGGATACAGGGCCGCCGAATCGACGCCGCCCGAAAGGATGCGGCCCGAGGCGGGCGCCGCCAAGTTGTAGGCGCGGGCAAGACGCGTGATGGAGTCGAGCACCACCACAACATCGCCGCCCAGCTCCACGATGCGCTTGGCGCGCTCGATGACGAGCTCTGCCACGCGAGTGTGGTTGTCGGCGGGCATATCGAAGGTCGACGCCACAACCTCGCCCTTGATGGAACGCTGCATATCGGTGACCTCTTCGGGGCGCTCGTCGACGAGCAGGCAGATGAGGTGCACCTCGGGGTTGTTAATCGAGATAGACTGGCAGATCTTCTTGAGGATCGTGGTCTTGCCGGCCTTGGGCGGGGACACGATCAGGCCACGCTGACCCTTGCCAATCGGCGAGACGATGTCGATGGCGCGACCGGTAATGGAGTCCTTGCCGTGCTCCATGCGCAGCGGCTCATTGGGATAGACCGGGGTGAGGTCACCAAACTTGGGGCGGTTGCGAATCTGCTCGGGGTCCAGGCCGTTGACGGTCGTGATTTTGGCGAGGCCGGCGCGTTTGTCGCCGCCGCGCGAAGGACGAAGCGAGCCCTCGATGACGTCGCCCGTGCGCAGACGCGCGGAGCGGATGAGGTAGGCGGGGACGAAGGCGTCGTCGTTGGACTTCATGTAACCGTGGGCATGGATGATGCCGGAGCTGTCCGGGCGAATCTGCAGAATGCCCTTGATGTCGCGGAAGCCCTCGGCCTTCGCGGCGGTGGTGTAGATCTCTTCGACGAGTTCGGCCTTCTTCTTGCCGGTCGTCTCAATCTCGAACTCCTTGGCCTTCTCGCGCAGCTCGGCGACCTTCATGGCCGCGAGCTCCTCGCGCGAAAGCGTGGGCTCAGTCGGAGCGGCGTTGCGCTCCTTGTTGCGCTGTTTGCGATCGCGCTGGCGGTTGCGACGGTCGTTGTTGCGCTCGTCCTTGCGCTCGTTGCGCTCCTCGTTGCGCTTGTGCTGGCGACGGTTGGGGCGAGCGTTGCCATCGGCCTCAGCGGGCGCGGCGCCATCGGTTGCGGCGGCGTCGGCATTGGCCGCAGCGGCGTCATTGGCCTCGGCGCCGGAATCGACCTGCGCTTCGGCATCAGCCTGCTGCTCGGACGCCTTGGCCTTAACGGACTTCTTACGACCGCGCTTGGGCTTCTCGGACGCAGGCTGTTCGACGTCCTGGGCCTCGGCGACATCAGTCGACGCATCGGCGGTCGTCTCGGCAGAATCCTCGGACGCACCCTTCTTGGCAGCCATGGCCTTGGACGTGCGCTTAGCAGCAGTACGACGGCTGCGACCGGGACGGACGTCGGCGGGCTCGGCATCGGCAGAAACGGCCTCGGAAGTCGTGGCATCCTGGACGGGTGCATCGGCAGCAGTTGAGGACTTGGCAGTCGCCGCAGCATCCCGAGCGGCGGCGGCTGCGGCTGCGGCCTTCTCGGCCTCGACAAAGGCCTTGGGCTTGCGACCGCGACGGTGCGGGCGCAAAGCCGGATCGACAACGGGAACTTCGCTGGCCTCGACAGGCGCAGCGGGCTCAGCAGGCGATGCGCCCTCCCCTGCCGCGAAACGAACCGAAGCCTCGGTGAGCTCGGGGGTTACCTGTTCAGCAACCTGCTCGGCCTTAGCAGCCGTGCGATGGCGTGTGCGCGGTGCCGGCTTCTCGGTCGGCTGGTCGGCGGCAGGCGTCTCGGGCACAGACGGAGCTGCAAGCTCGGTCAGAGCCGCGGCCTCGCGCTCGGCAGCACGACGGCGGGCACGCACCACCTGAGCCTCGCTAATCTGCGCCAACGCACGTGCCTGCGCGACCTCATCGGAAATCGGCGCCGAGGAGTCAGCTGCAACGGTGAGCTTGGCGCGCGTCGTGCGCGTGGTACGGCGCTTGGGCTTGGTGACCTCCTCGCCGTCAGTGGCAGGCTTGGTCGTGCGGCGCGTACGCTTGGGCTTTGCCGGAGCAGCCTCCTCACCAGTTGCAGGCACGGCCTTCTCAGCCGCTGCAGGCGTAGGCGTCGAAGCAGCCTTAGGCGTCTCAGGAGCCGAGGCTTGCGCGGGCGCCGCGACCTGGTCCGACGCAACCGGTGCAGCGGGAGCGGCTTGCGTCGTCGTTATTTCGTTTTCTTGCTGTTGATCAGACACAGTGTTTGCTCAACTTTCTTTTCAAGCCCTGTGATCACATGCTCCCTGCATAAACCTTCAGGGCGGCTAAACAGTCTAGTTCCGTTCAAAACGACGGACATCATTGATCTGTATCGAGATGATTGCGTCAACTACGCAGCGTTAGTGTAACACAACCGCCGCCACCTGCAACTTAGTCATTGGGGGGACGTTCTTAAACGACTAGTCAAAAGGGACACTCTTTGTTTGCCACCCACAAATCTGACTGCCTCCGCCAAAACTATGGCGGTTTACTACGATGAATCGCTCAACCGCGACCACTCCGAAACTTGTTGAACTAAAACCGCAGGTAGATGCCTTGCACTTTTTAGCGAAAAGCCGGCGTGGTTGGAATACCTCAATTCATCGTAGTAAACCGACATAGTTTCGTATTTCCAGCAGTTCCAAATTCGTCAATACGTTGGCGTTTGCAAAAAAGCCCGACCTCCGTGGGAGATCGGGCTTTCAAGGCTTAGTTAAACCAAGTCTGTACGGTCAAATGACCCGTAGCTTACATCTGCTCGGGAGCGGAGACACCAACGAGGGTGAGCACCAGGGCGAGTGTTACGCGGACGGCGTCGCAAGCGGCCAGACGGGCGCGCGAAAGCTCGGGGTCGACGGGACGACCCTCGCTCGGCAGAACCTGGCAGGCAGCGTAAAAGCTGTGGAAGTCGCCGGCGAGTTCCTCGGCAAAGTGCGTCAGACGGAACGGGGCGCGGTCGCGAGCGCAGCTGGCAATCAAGTCGGTAAGCTCGTTGAGCTTACGCGAAAGGGCGAGCTCGGTCGGGTCGGTCAGCAGCGAGTAATCGACGTTCTCACCGATGGCCTTGGCGGCAACGGCCTTCATGCCCATCTCGTCGGCCTGCTCAGGCGTTACGTCAGCGGCACGGCGCAGGATGGAGCAGACGCGAGCGTGAGCGTACTGCACGTAATAGACCGGGTTGGAGTTGTCGCGCTTCTTAACGGCCTCAATGTCGAAGTCGACCATCTGGTTGGAGCTCTTGGAGATGAGCGTGTAGCGAGCGGCATCGGAGCCGACCTCGTCGACGAGCTCCTGCAGGGTCACCATGGTGCCCTTACGCTTGGACATACGGACGGGCTTGCCGTTGCGCAGCAGGTTGACGAGCTGGCCCAGCAGAACCTCAAACTTGCCGGGATAGCCAAGAGCGTCGCAGACGCAGCGGACGCGCTCGATGTAGCCGTGGTGGTCGGCGCCCCAGATGTCGATGACGTGATCGACGCGCTGGAACTTATCCCAGTGATAGGCAACGTCGGAGGCGAAGTAGGTGTACTCGCCGTCGGACTTGATCAGGACGCGGTCCTTGTCGTCGCCCAGGTCGGTGGAGCGGAACCACAGGGCGCCGTCCTTGGTGTAGAGGTAGCCCATCTTGTCGAGCTTCTCAAAAGCGCGGTCGACGGCGGAGGTGCCGGCGGTCTCGCCCTCGGTGTCCTTCACATACAGCGAACGCTCGGAGTACCAACGATCGAAGTCGCAATTGACGGCGTGGCAGAGGTCGCGCATGTTGTCGACCATCTTCACATAGCCGCGCTCGCGGAAGCTCTCCATGCGCTCCTGCGGATCGGCCTCAACCCACTTGTCGCCGTCGGTGCGCCAGAACTCGGCAGCCTCGTCGATGATGTAGTCGCCACCGTAGGAATCCTTGCCCAGGGTCTCGGCAAAGTTGTCCTGATACGGATGGGTCTCGGGATGCTCGTCGTTCTCGTCGGCGACAAAGGCGTCGCGGTCGGCGATCAGCAGCTTGTGAGCCTCATCGATATCCACGCCCTGCTTGGCGATGATGTCGGCAAGCTGCATATAGCGCGTGCTGATGGAGTTGCCGAAGGTGTTCATCTGAGAGCCGTGGTCGTTGATGTAGAACTCACGCTGGATGTCGTAACCGGCGTGGTCCATGACGCGGCAGAGCGAATCGCCCAGCGCGGCCCAGCGGCCGTGGCCGATGTGCATGGGGCCGACGGGGTTGGCGGAGACGAACTCGACCTGGGTCTTCAAGCCGCCACCGACGTTGGACTTAGCGAAGTCCATGCCCTTCTCGCGAGCCTCGCCAAAGATGGCATTCTTGACGGCAACGGAGAGGTAGAAGTTGATGAAGCCGGGGCCTGCGATCTCGACCTTCTCGATCGCGGGGTCCTCGGGCATATGGGCAACGACGGCCTCGGCGATCTTGCGCGGGGCACAGTGAGCCAGCTTGGCGGACTTCAGGGCCATGGTGGAGGTCCACTCGCCATGAGAAGTGTCAGCCGGTCGCTCGATGGCGCAATCGTCAAGTTCAAATGCGGAAAGGTCGCCGGCCTCCTGGGCCGCAGCAAGCGCAGCGCGTACCAGCTCTTCAATCTTCTCGGGCATAGGTCCTCCTTGTGTTAAAGCCCCCGAGCTCTTGGTCACTCGTAGGGCAAAAGCCAGAGTTTGTAGCACTCTATCACAAGCAGTAGCTACTGTCGCAGGGTAAAGCTAATAGATATTGCATATGCACAAAATTGACTACAGCTTGTATGGAGTCACTCAAAGATGCCAGTCTGCCTGCAAATTATGCACGCGTTGAAAATGCATAAAGGTATGAATGAGCTGCGTCTTTTATCGAATACTCTTACCTATCAGAGTTGTGTGCTTTTCCTGCATAAAGTGAGGATTTGCGCACGTCAGCGTGTTATTCTAGACATACGTTAATTCGTATAAGTTGGAGGTAGCATGTTCTCAATCGGTCAACACGTCATTCATCCGGGTCAGGGAGTCTGCACCGTCGTCGGTTTTAGGGACGACACACCGCAGCCCATGCTGCTGCTCGAGACCAAGCAGGGACATGCGCAGACGATCCTCATGTACCCCGTGGCGCAGGCCGACCGTTTGCACGCCGCCATCTCTCAGCAAGATGCCGAGCACCTGCTGAGCCACTATGACGAGCTGGAGTGCGACACCTTTACCGAGCGCAACAGCTCACTTGAGGAGACGCACTTTAAACAGCAGCTCAAGCTGGGCGCGCCCGAGACGGTCCGCGTGGCAAAGACCATGATGCACCGCATTCGCCAGGCCGAGGAAGCTGATAAAAAGCCCAGCTCCTACTACATGCGCGTACTCAAGGAAGCCAAACGCCGCTCCATCGAGGAGTTCGCTGTGGCCTTGGGCGTCACCGAGGAGGACGCTGAAGCCCGCCTAGCCCAAGCCGCCCTCAACTAACCCAACCGCGCCAAAACCACCACAAAGGGGACAGGCACCTTTGTGGTGGTTTTCTTGTTCTAGTAGTATTCATTCTTATCGATACCCACGAGCACAAGGAGTCTCCTATGGCAGAGCCGCTTACCGCCGGAATCACCCGCGACCGCGCGTTCGAACTGCTCAACGAGCACAACAAGGACCCGTTCCACATCACCCATGGCGAGACGGTCGAGGGCACTATGCGCTACTTTGCGCGCGAGTTCGACCCCGAGAACGAGGAGTTTTGGGGCATCGTCGGTCTGCTGCACGACCTGGATTGGGAGGAGCATGAGGACGACCCCATGAGCCACACCATCTATGCTGCCGAGATTCTTGAGGGCGAAGGTGCGTCTCCCGAGCTCATTCGCGCCATCCAGACGCACACGTCCGACTTCAACACCTCGTTGCCCAAGCCCGAGCTGCAGATGGAAAAGATCCTGTTTGCCTGCAATGAGCTCACCGGCCTGATCGGCGCTGCAGTCATCATGCGCCCGAGCAAGAGCGTTATGGACTTTACGACCAAGTCGCTCAAGAAGAAGTTTAAGGACAAGCGCTTTGCCGCCGGATGCTCGCGCGACGTGATTTCGCAGGGCGCCGAAATGTTGGGCTGGGGGCTCACCGAGCTCTTTGACCGCACCATCGCGGCCATGCAGTCCTTCGCGCCCGACCGCGACACCTTCCAGGCCTAACCTGCCGCTTCACCTAAATAACCACCACAAAGGGGACAGGCACCTTTGTGGTGGTTTTTCTTGCGCTGGCGTTAGGGGCGGACCTGGCCGGTGCCTCGAAGCTTGTATTTGTAGGTGGTGAGGGCCTCGGCGGCAAAGGGGCCGCGGGCGTGGAGCTTTTGGGTCGAGATACCGATCTCGGCGCCCAGGCCAAACTCGCCGCCGTCGGTGAAGCGCGTGCTGGCGTTGGCGTACACGGCCGAGGCATCGACCGCATCCAGGAAGCGCTCGCAAGCATCCATGTCCTCGGCAACGATGGCCTCGGAGTGCCTCGTGCCGTAGCGATTGATGTGTGCGATGGCCTCGTCCTCGTTTGCCACGACCTTCACGCTCATCTCGAGAGCCAAGTACTCGCGACCCCAGTCCTCCTCAGTCGCGGCGACGTAGTCATCGCCCTCCACAAAGCCGGCGTCGGCGCACGCGGCGCACGTGGCCTCGTCGCCGTGAATGAGCACGCCGTGGTCGTGCAGCACGGCAACAACCGCAGGCAAAAACGCATCGGCCACAGCATGGTCGACCAGCAGCGACTCGGCGGCATTGCACACGCCTACACGCTGGGTCTTGGCATTAACGATAATGTTGAGCGCCTTATCAAAGTCGGCGGATTCATGCACGTAGATGTGGCAGTTGCCCGTGCCCGTCTCGATCACCGGCACAAGCGACTCGCGCACGCAGCGCTGGATCAGGCCTGCACCGCCGCGCGGAATGAGTACGTCGACAACGCCGCGGAGCTTCATGAGCTCGCCGGTGGCCTCGCGGTCGGTGGACTCGATCATCGACACGGCCTCGCGCGGGAAGCCCTTGGCCTCGAGCGCATCGGCCAGCAGCTCAGAAATCATGGCACACGAGTGATAGGCCAGCGAGCCGCCGCGCAGAATGCAGGCGTTGCCGGTGCGGATGCAGATGCCCGCGGCGTCGGCCGTCACGTTGGGGCGCGCCTCGTAGACCATAGCGACCAGGCCCAGCGGCACACTCACACGGGTCAGGTCCACGCCGCTTGCAAGCACGCGGTGGTCGAGCACGCGGCCCACGGGATCGGGCAGCTCGGCGAGCTTTTCCAGGCCGGCGGCCATGCCCTCGACGCGCTCGGGCGTCAGCAGCAGGCGATCGAGCAGTCCGGCCGAGGTACCCGCATCGCGCGCAGCGAACATATCGAGCTCGTTGGCGGCGACGATGGAGTCGACACCGTTGTGCAGTGCTGCGGCCATGGCGCGCACGGCCTCCTGGCGCTGCTCGTTGCTCGCCGTGGCAAGCGAGGCCGACGCTGCCTTGGCGGCAACGGCAAGATCGTGGACATACGTGGCTATATCGACCGACATGGGCGGCCCTTTCTCCTAGAAGTTTGCAACCATGGTAGCCGATTTGCACATGGCCTCGCCCGCGGCGGTAGAATTGGTCAACCCGAAACACCGCAACGAACGGAAGACTCACATGGCCCTCATCACTTCGTACCACGTCCCCGGCCTTTACGTCGAGGACCACAGCATCGACGTCCCCCTTGACTGGCGCGGCCTGGAGCCGATGCTCCTGGCCGTCGGCAGCACCATGCGCCGCGGCGCTATGCCGGCACCAATCGTCGGCGCGCCCGAGAGCATCAAGCTCTTCTACCGCGTGGTTTGCGCGCCCGACCGCATCAACGACGATCTGCCGCTGCTCCTGTTTTTGCAGGGCGGCCCCGGCGGCGAGAGCCCGCGTCCGCTGTCGCCCACAAGCGACGGCTGGATCGAGGAGGCCGTCAAGCACTTCCGCGTGGTCCTTCCCGACCAGCGCGGCACCGGACGCAGTAGCTGCGTGGACGGACGCACGATCAAGGCACTGGGTGATCGCGCAACGGCCGCCGGCGCCGATACAGCACGCTCGCAGGCGGACTTTCTCAAGCGCCACCTAGCCAGCTCCATCGTGCGCGATTTTGAGTACCTGCGCCTAGTGGGCTTTGGCGGCAAGCCGTGGGTCACGCTCGGCCAGAGCTACGGCGGCTTTTTGACGCTGAGCTATCTGTCACTCTTCCCCGAGGGCGTGGCGGCGAGCTTTACCTGCGGCGGCATCCCCCACGTGCCGGCGAGCGCCAGCGAGGTCTACGCGCACACCTTCCCGCGCATGGCCGCCAAGACGCAGCAGTATTACGACCGCTACCCCGCCGACGTCGAGCGCGTGGCAGCCCTGGCCGATGCGCTCGAGGCACAGAAGCCCGTGCTGCCCGACGGCTCGCCGATGACGGTCGAGCGCCTACAGCTCATGGGCAGCGACTTTGGCATGAAGCCGAGCTTTGAGCGCATGCATTGGATTATCGATCACGCTTTTGTTGACGGCGACGGCACGCTGGGCTCCGGTTCCTCGGTATCCGACAGCTTTTTGATGCGTGCCCTCGAGCGCACCAACACGCGCACGAATCCGCTGTACTGGACGCTGCAGGAGTTCATATACGCCGACGGTGACACTATGCCCATTGGCTGGGCCGCGGCTGAAGAGAAGGCTCACCGCGCCGAATTCGACACCCTCGCGCGCCCGCTCATGTTTACCGGCGAGGCCATGTTCCCGTGGATGTT
>URJD01000055.1 GCA_900548075.1 uncultured Collinsella sp. | reverse complement strand
CGGCCAGGAACAGGACGATAAAGACCTTGGCGAACTCGCCGGGCTGGATGGTAAAGCCCGCGATGCGAATCCACAGCTTGGAGCCCGAGATCGTGGTGCCGATAAAGATAGGCAGCATCAGCAGAATGATGCCGATGATGCCAAAGGTGTACTTGTAGCGCATGACCACGTCGAGGTTTTTGACTAGTGCAAGCGTTCCCACCATGAGCGCCACCGAGACAAACAGGATGATGAGCTGTGAGATGGCGAGAGCGGGGGCGAGGCGCGTCACGAACGTGATGCCGATGCCCGAAAGTATAAATACGATGGGCAGGATGGCGGGGTCGGCACCGGGCGCCAAGATGCGCACGGCAATGTGGGCCGCGGCAAAGGCGGCAAAGAGGCCGATCGGTACGGCGAGCGTCTCAAAGGAGATGGCAGCGCCCGCGGTGAGGACGTACATCGCATACAGCAGGATGACGGGGAACGCCGAGGCGATGAGCAAGAGCAGCTCGGTGTTGCGGCGACTCATAAGCGGCACTCCCTTTCTAATTCTTATCGGAGGCTTCGGCCTCGGCGGACTGTTCGGCGGTTTTCTCGGAATCTGATTCGGAGGTCGATCCCTGATTGGTGTTGTCGCGAATCGTTTGCGCGTCGATCACCTGGCGGGTCTGCTCCTCGTCGATCTGGTGGCGGTACTTGGATATCGTGTCCTGCGCATCGTCGACACTTGTTTGCGGAATACCCGCCTTGAGGCGGTTTTGCGTGTCTTCGGGCAGGTCGGATAGCTTGATGCTGGTTTCGCTTTCGAGCCAGTGGAGCTTGAGTCCGAGCGGCTTGCCGGGCAGGCCGCGCCAGACGGCGACATTGCCCTGGTAGGTACCCAGGTAGTACGAGCCGGTGACACCCGTGTAGGCCCAGATGCCAGCTGCCAGCACAAAGACGAGGGCCAGGATGGCGGCGATAGTAATGTTGCGGCGACGCACGCGCTGCGCCTCGCGCATAACGCCATCGTCAACCAGGTCAACGACTACTACAGTCACGTTGTCGTGGCCGCCGGCGGCAAGCGCCGCGTCCACTAGGTTGTCGACGCAGATTTGCGCGGTTGAGGACTGCGTGGCGATGTTCTCGATATCGCTATCGGGAATCATGCTCGAAAGGCCGTCGGAGCACAGGATCAGGCGGTCGCCTTCCTCGATATGCAGAGTGAAGTGGTCGGCATACATGGCGGGGTCCGAGCCCAGCGCGCGGGTGATGACCGAACGGTTGGGGTGGACGCGAGCCTCGTCTGCCGTGATCTCGCCGGCGTCCACGAGCTCCTCCACGTAGGAGTGGTCGCGGGTCACGCGGATGAGCGTGCCCTCGTGGAGCAGGTAGGCGCGAGAGTCACCCACGTGGGCGATGGCGAGCGTGTCGTTTTCGATATAGGCGCAAGTGGCTGTGCAGCCCATGCCGGGCTTGCCCAGGCCATTCAAGGCAGCCTCGATTACGGCGGCGTTGGCGGCCTCGACGGCTGCCGCCAGGCGTGCGGCGTCGGCAGACTGAGGAGCTGTCTTGGCGATGGTCTCGACAGCGATAGAAGAGGCCACCTCGCCGGCAGCGTGACCACCCATGCCGTCGCATACGCAAAAGAGCGGCGACTGCACCAGGTAGGAATCCTCATTGTGCGGGCGCACGCAGCCAACGTCGGAGCGGGCGCCCCACATGAGTTGCGTGGTGGTGCCGGCATCATAGGTCGAGTCGGTCTCGATGCGCTCCTCGGTCAGGGGCTCAAAGCTCATGGTCGAGCCGGGGTCTTTGAGCTTGGCCTCAACGGCAGCAACGTCGATCTCGGCGGTGTCACCGGGAGAGACGGTGTCGGTCTCGGCGTTTGATTCGGAATCACCGGTGTCCGGGGAGTCGGGCTCCTCGGAAACGCGGGCGGTCGACTCGTCGTCTTGCGGGCTGACGTCTATAGGCTCGGGCGTCGCAAAGTGCGACGCCGCGGGCGTGCTTTGCGACTGGGCGGCGGGCTCGGCCACGGCATCGGACTCGCTTGCGGGCGCAGGCTGCGGGGTCTTGGGTGCAGGGCCGTCCTCGGGGGATGTCCCCGCCTCGGGCGCCGGCGTAGACGCGGGCGCAACCTCGGATGCCGGGGCTATGGGAAACGCCGGCGCGGCGGGCTCGGGTGCCGCAAACACCGCAGCGCTCTCGTTGATTGCCGCGGCGACGGGCTCTGCAAAGTGAGCCGGCGCTGGGGTTGCTTCGGGCGCTGTGGGCTGTTCCGCAGCATGTGCGCCGATGGGCGCCGCTGCGGCATCATCTTCGTCCTCGTTATCGGCGAGATCCGAAATATCATGCGTTACATGCGAAAGAGGCAGGGAGAACACGGTGTCCTCGGGCTCCACGGGTGTGGAGTCCGCCGGAGCGGCGTGGGCCGGCACAGCTGTGGCGGCAGCCGGTGCCTCGGTCATGGTTGCGGACTTGTTCTCCTCGTCGATCATCGACGGTTCACCTTCATGACCACGTCGCCAATCTGGACTTCGTCGCCCTCACGCAGCGTCGCGGGCTCCACGAGCTGGCGGCCGTTGACGAGCGTGCCGTTAAGCGAGTTGAGGTCCTCGATGATGAGCGCCGGGCCCTGCAGCGAAAAGCGCGCATGCGAGGCCGAGACAAACGGCTCGTTGATGCAGATGTCCGAAGACGGCGAGCGGCCGACGATGACGGGGCCGAGCATGTCTACGTGGATGCCGCGGATGCCGCGCGGACCCTTGTCCACATCGATCGTCCAAATGGCCGAGTCGCGGCGCTGTCCGCGCACAAGTCCCACGCCGGTCTTCATGACGGCGAACAGGAAGATATAGAGCAGGGCGACCAGGACGATGCGGCCTGCAAAAAGGACGATATCGATGTTCATAAGCGACTATCCCCTAAATTCAAAGGTACTCAGGCCAAACGTCAGCAGATCGCCGTTGCGCAGCGGGCAGCGCGTAATGCGGCGGTTGTTGACGAGTGTGCCGTTGGTGGAATTGAGGTCCTCGATCGACCAATCCGAGCCCGTAAAGGTGAGCTGGGCGTGACGGCGCGACACGTTGGGGTCGCGCAGGGCAATGTCGGAAACCGAGCGCTCGCGACCGATGGTCACCTGTGCGGAGGTGATGCTATGGCTCTCGCCGCTCACGACGTCGACGAGCTGGGCGAGCGGGCGCTGCGGGGCGCGAGTGCTCGCCATGTTGGAGGCGATGCCGGCTGCGGCGCCTAGGCCCACGGCGGCACCGGTCGCGGCGGCTCCGCCCATGCCGGCAAGCGCGTCGCGCGAGACGGTCTGCGGCACCGGGATGGGTGCGGCGGCGGGGTCGGGGACGCTAGGCGCGAAGGGGTCTGCCACGGCAAGCGGGTCGGGAGCGGCGGCGCGAGGCGTCGGCTGCTGCTGGGGCATGGCGGCGGGGCGCTGTTGCTGCGGGGCAGCAAACTGCTGCTGGCCGGCGCGCGGGGCGCTGGCGGCACGGCTTGCCGCGGAGTTGTTCTGGCCCAGGCCGTTTTGATAGGCGCGCTCTTCTTCGTACAGGCGGCCGAGCGTGGGGGCATCGACGTTCTCGGCAAAGACCGAGAACTTGCCGGCGCGCAGCTGCGGATCGATCATGAAGCGCACGAGGGGCTCGCCGACAAAGACATAGCGGCGCTTTTCGGCCTGCGCCTTCACAAACTCGCGGACCTCGCGCGAAAGCTCGGGGTAGAACGGGGCGAGCATGGGATCGTCGTCGGCGGCGATAAGGATGGTATAGAGTGCCGGCGCCGTGTTGACGCCGTTGATCACCAGAGTCTGATCCTCCATGTCGCGAGCGGCCTGCTTGGCAAGCTTCTTAAAGGAGAACGGGGCACGGGTGGCACCGAAGATGCCGGCCACGTGGTCCTCGAAGATGTTCAGGAAGTTCACGAAAGATCACTCTCCGTATAGGTTCTTTGGTATCCGAGCAAATATAGGCATATCCCAACGATTATAGAGGATAGGATTCCCGCAACCGCCGCCTTGGCGATGACCGCGGCTGCAAGGCTGGCAATTTCCATATGGTGTGCAAGACAGGACGCCGCTGCGCAGCCGATGCCGGTGACAGCGATGGCGGCGATTGCGGCAAGGTTTGAGCCCTGATCGGCACGCTTGGCATGGGCATTGAGCAGCGCGGATGACGCTGCGGCAGTTGCCGCGACCAGCACAAAGGCAGCCCAAAGGAGCGGGTCTCCCAGCGCTGCGGCAACGTTACCGAGCCCCAGCACGCCTCCGGCTGAAAGCGCGACCGTGGCCAGACGGGCAAAAAGCGCGCCAATGCCCGTTGCCGCGGCGGCGCTTGCCGGGCCGAGCCAAAATGACGCGACGCCGGCGGCGACCCCAGCTGCCAGGAAGGTATTGCCGGTCAGACAGCCAAGCGCGAGTGCACAGGTGAGCGTGGCGCTCGCGGCAGTCTCGGTGCGACCCCAGGCGATCCACCAACCGGACATGGCGGCGGCAAAGATCACCGCGATGGGCAGCATCGACAGGATGCCCTGTGCCTGCATGGTGGCGTTGGCCATGAGCACCAAAAAGCCCACAGCCGAGATGGCCGAGCCAATTTGGGGGGCCAGGCCAGCCGCCGCTCCGATCGCGATGGCCGCAATGACCAGGCCGGGAAGCGCCGCGACCCCGGCCGTTTGCATCAGCAAAAAGCTAAAGGTGCCGTACGTTAGCGCCGAGATAGTGCGCATGGTGTAGTCGCGCGCATGGCTCCAGCGCGTGCCCGCCCAGCCGAGTGCGGGGTCGACCTCGATGGCGTCGTCCTCGTAGTGCGACGGCTCGATATCGTCGAGCTCCTGCTCGTCATCCGAAAGTTCGCCAACCATTTGCTCCAGGCTGCGACGGCCTTCGCGCACGCTGCCCAGACCGGCAAGGAGCTGGTCGCAAAATGCCTCGATGCTGCTGGGGCGGTCCTGCGGCATGGGGGAGAGTGCACTCATGAGCGTGGCCTCGGCTCCCGGGGGAAAGTGTGGTATCAGCTCGCTGGGATAGGTGGCGCCGCCGATGATGCGGTCGAGCGAGTCGGCGGGCGTGGCCGCCATAAAGGGAGCGCTGCCGCACAGGCCCTCATAGATAACGCAGGCAAGGGCGAAGACATCGGCGCGTTCGTCGACCGTGCCGGTCTCGATATCGAGCTGCTCGGGCGGCATGTAGCCGATGGTGCCGCCGCGTGAGCCGCCAAAGCCACCGGCAGACGACAGTCGCGCCATGCCAAAGTCGGTGAGCTTTACATTGCCCGAGTGGTCGATGAGCACGTTGGCGGGCTTAATGTCCAGGTGGAGTACGCCATTACTGTGGGCGAAGGTGAGCGCCTGGCCCAGGGCATCGGCAATGGCCGCGGCCTCGTCAAAGGTAAGTGAGTGGCCGTCCACGCGGTGCAAAAACTCGGCCAGCGACATGCCATCGACATATTCCATAACCAGGTAGGCATAGGCTGTGTCGTGCGTAAAGTCGATGACCTGCACGATGTTGGGATGTTGAAGCATGGCGGCAGTGTGCGCCTCGCGCAGGACATCCATGATGTCGCTGGCGGGCATGCCGGCACCGTTGATAAGGGGGATGCGCTTAATGGCGACGCGGCGGCGCAGGTGCGTGTCGCGGCAGATCTCGATGGAGCCAAAACCGCCGGTCGCAAGTGTCTCGAGCGGCTGGTACCGCTTGAGCAGCTCGCGAGAGCTGGTGCCCTCCAAGGGAACGTCCGGCGAGAACCGGGCGGTATGTTGCGAGAAAAGCGGCATGGCCAACCCTCGTGCGTTTAAAGTTCGTTTGCGAGTGGCGGGCGCGGAGCCGAGCCGTTCGCGGTGGCATAGATGCTGCTAGTGTAGCACGCTCGGGTGCATGGGGAGGATAGCGGGATGCGAGGCTGCCTGTCTGGCTTGGCCTTAGCGCTTCTTCTTGTTCTTCTTCTGCTTGCGCTGCTTGCCCTTGGTCTCCTGGGGCTTGTCGCCCTGCTTGGCCTCGGCGGCGGCCTTCTCGGCCTTCATTTTCTTCTTCTTGGTCTCGATGCGGAGTTTTTTGTTGATGCGTGCCTTAAGGAAGGTGCCAAACTGCTCGGCATCGCCACGGACGAAGGTGTCCTTGGGGATCGTCACGCCCTGGTCGGCGAACATGGCCACAAAGATGCGCTCGCCGTCGAGTACGTGGTCGAGCTTGTCAAACGGGAAGAACTGCGACTTGCCGCTCTTGCCCCAAACCATCAGGCCGTCCTCGTTGGCGGCGACGCGGCGATAGCGGCCACCCATGGACTCGTCGGCCTCGACGGCGTCGATAAAGTCGCGGGCGAGCGTGTGGTGCAGGTTTTTGCTCCACCAGGCCAAAAAGGCGCCGAATACGATCAGGACGACGCCAAACTTGATCCAGTTGCCGCCGGCCACCAGCATGCCGATGCCGATGAGCGCGGCAATCGCGGCGGCGACATACAGCGAGCCGCGACGCCTGGGCGAGGCGACCAGGCGTGCGAAGTCGGTGACCAGGTCGTTTTCGTACTGGTACTCGTTGAGGTACAGGATGCCGTCGTCGGCTGCGGCCTGCTCCTCGAGCGCGACCTCGACCTGGTCGGCTGCTTCGGAGGGAACGAGGTTGCTCTCTGCGTCTGCCATGCTCTTTAGACTCCTATCGCGGCGGGCTCGCCGTACGGGTTATTATGAATGCAGTATGCCGTGCGACCGCATGGCCGTCGCGGCAACAAGACTCAGTATACCCGGGGGAGCACCCATGGAATCGTTGTACCGAAAGTATCGCCCGCTCACCTTCGACTCCGTGGTGGGCCAGCAGCATATCGTCTCGACGCTCGAGCACGCCATCACCGAGGGACGCCTGTCCCATGCGTACCTGTTCTGCGGTCCGCGCGGCACGGGCAAGACCACCATGGCGCGCATCCTGGCCAAGGCGCTGCTGTGCCGCAATGCCGAGGCGGCGCGCGCCGAGGGTGCAAGCGGCTGCATGCCCGACGGTACTTGCGAGGAGTGCGAGCTCATTGCCGAGGGTAACCACCCCGATGTCTACGAGCTCGATGCCGCCTCCCGCACGGGCGTGGACAATGTGCGCGAGGAAATCATCAACTCCGTCAACTTTGCCCCGGTGCGCGGCAAGTACAAGATCTATATCATCGACGAGGTCCACATGCTCACGACGGCGGCGTTCAACGCGCTGCTCAAGACGCTCGAGGAGCCGCCGGCACACGTGATCTTTGTGCTGTGCACCACCGACCCGCAAAAGATTCTGGAGACCATCCTCTCGCGCTGCCAGCGCTTCGATTTCCACCGCATCGGCAACGAGGATATCGAGCATCGCCTGTCTTACGTGTGCGAGCAGGAGGGCTTCGATTACGACGACGAGGCGCTGGCCATTGTGGCGCGCCATGCCAAGGGCGGCATGCGCGACGCGTTGTCCACGCTGGAGCAACTGAGCGTCTTTGGCAACGGTTCTGTGCATGCGGACGACGCCCGCTCGCTTTTAGGCGAGGTTTCGGACCAGATCCTGGGCGAGTTTGCCCGCGCCATTGCCGATCGCGATGTTGCCGAGCTCTATGGACTGATCCGTGCGCAGGTCGAGGAAGGAAACGACCTGCTGGAGCTGACGCGCGACCTGGTGGCGCATGTGCGTGACGTGTACGTTGCCTGCGTTGCCGGTGCCCGTGCCGAGCTGTTTGAGGGCGGCTCCGAGCAGGCCGAGGCGCTTGCTGCCGAGGCCGCTGCCTTTGGCGAGCATCCTGCCGACCGCCTGGCCCGTGTGCTGACGGTGCTCGACGATGCCGCACTGGAGATGAGGGGCGCGAGCGACGTGCGCCTGGTGCTCGAGATTGCCTGCACGCGTCTGGCACGTCCCGAGGCTGATTTAACGATTGAGGCATTGGCCGAGCGCGTGGCGCGTCTGGAGGCCATGGTTGCCAACGGCGCCGTGCCGGCGAGCGTGGCTGCTGCTCAGGCCGCCGCGCCTGCAGCATCCGTACCCGCTGCTGCCCAACAGCCGACGCTCATTTCGGGCGCTCGTGCTGCCACTCCGGCGGCATCCGCTGCCCCCGCTGCTACGTCCGCGCGCCAGGGAGGTATGCCCTGGGACCGTGGTGCTGCTGTTCCGACTGCCCAGCCCGCGCCCCGTTCTGCGTCCGTGTCAGCTTCCAAGCCTGCAGCGCCTGCGCCTCAGCCTGCGCCGGCTCCGACGCCTCAGCCCGTTGCGGCCCCCGCGCCTGCCACCGCTCCGGCACCTAAGCCCCAGTCCAACAATGCCGCCCAGGTTGCCGCCGCCGGTGCTGCCGAGACCCCCGCGGTCGAGGACGCCGGCGAGCTCCAGCGCAAATGGGCCGAGGTCGTCGAGCGCGTCAAGGCTCGTCAGGCCTCCTACGCAGGGCTTTTGCTCAACTCCCGCGCCACGGCCGACGACGGCTCCAAGCTCACGGTCTCGTTCCCCGCGGGTTCGACTTTTGCCATTAAGATGCTCGGTCGCGCCGATACGCAGTCAGTGGTCCTGCCGACGGTCTGCGCGGTCTTCGGTCGTCGTACCGTCGACTATGTCCTGGATGGGGGTGGCACGCCGGCTCCTCAACATGAGGAGCATTCTCCATCTGCACGGGCTGCGGCATCTGCGGACCCGCAACCCGTGTCCTCGGCGGCCCCTGTATCCTCGAGCGCCAGCGCGCCGCAGCAGCAAGCGCAGCAAGCGGCGTCGGTAGCGGCATCGACCCCGTCGGCGCCTAAGCCCGCGGCGCCCAAACCGGCTGCTCCGACACCCGCGCCCAAGCCCGTCTCGCCCGCGCCCAAGTCGTCTGACCTGGGCAAAGCCCCCTGGCTACGCTCCGACAACCCCGCCGGCGCTCCTGCCACGGGTAAGCTCCCGACCGAGCCCGCACCCCGTGCGCCCGAGCGCTCGGCTGCCCCCAAAGCTCAGCCTGTCGCGCAGTCCGCGCCGTGGGAATCCGAGCAGGTGCCCTACGACGACGCTATGGTCGGCGGCTTCGCTGGCGATGCGAGCGGGGACGATCTGCCTCCGTTCGACGTGCAGGGTGCGACGCCCGCGCCCAAGTCCGCTGTAGCTGCCCCCAAAGAGGAGGACGCTCCTGCAGCTCCCTGGGAGTCCAACCCCGGCGCCGGCAGCCCCTTCGGCCACCAGGGCGCAGCCCCGAGCATCCCGCAGACCGAGGACGAGGCCAAAGACCTCATCCGCAGCGTCTTCGGTCAGGCCACCATCTTCAAGCCGGTGGAGTAGCTGTACGGGCGGGTATACTGCTCAAGAAGAGATCTCTTTGTCCGGGCGCATCTGTATTTCGGACATGTGCAACGTGGTGCCGCGTATATCGCATTCGAGCAGACAGGTGCGTGACGGTCGGCCTAGGATGCTGAGGTCGATACGATACGCCGCATGGCTGTCCGTGTATTCGACTTGCTCGGCGTTGACGGTTGCTCCGATTGTCAATAAAGAGCCCGGTTCGGCATCGACAATCTTGAAGTCCTTTATCTTGACCTTGAACTCTTGGTAGAGGGACGGGCTGTTGTAGTAAACGGTTCGGGTTCCGTCGGTGCACTTATCGGTCGTCTCCCATTTGACGATGGGCTGGTCCGAGCTGGCTATCAGCAGTTCTGCTCCAAAGGCCATAGCATGGGTGATGACAACCAGCAATGCCCAGCCGACAAAGAGATAGAGAACCAAATATGCAACGGGGTGTTTTGAGCGGATGTTTTGGAGCGCGTCGGGGGCGTTCATG
>URJD01000054.1 GCA_900548075.1 uncultured Collinsella sp. | reverse complement strand
AGGGCATAGGCCTTCTGGCCATGCCCGACGATTGAAAGGCAGATTGCCGCTTAGGGGCGTTTGCAGCGTCGACTGGTTACGCGGTTTGGTAAAACCGCGCAACTAGCAGACTCGAGTCTTGCCGATCATGATGTTGAGGATCTCGACGTCGGTGTCCTTCATGCCCACACGGCCCACGTAGCCCATGCTGGCGATCGTCTGCTCGACGGTATCCTGAATGAGGCCCTCACCGGCACGGAAGCCGCGGCCCTGCATGGCCATATCGTGACCCAGAATCGCAGCATCAACGGCAGCGGAAATCTTGGCGGCACAGCTTGCCTTGGCGCCATCGCACACGATGCCGCCAACGTTACCGAGCGTGTTCGAGACCGTCGCACCAATCTGCTCGTGCGTGCCACCGCACAGCCAGGTAATCGCAGCACCGGCACCGCATGCGGCGCAAATAGCACCGCAAAACGCCGAGAGCGCACCAATATAGCTCTTGATATGCACGGCGATCAGATCGGACAGCATCACGGCGCGCACCAGGCGATCATGGTCGCAGCGCAAATAGTCGGCATACTCCATAACGGGCAGCGCGCAGGTAATGCCTTGATTGCCCGAGCCGCACACGATGGCGACCGGCAGCGCGCAGCCGTTCATGCGGGCGTCGGACCCGGCGGCTGCACGGGCGCGGGCACGGCAGGCGACGTCATCGGCACGAGCGCCCAGCAGCGTACGGCCAACCTCGGCACCCCAAGCGTGCGCCAGGCCTTCGGCGCTGATCGCGCCGTTCAGCTCAATCTGACGCTCAACGGCAGCGCGGGCGCCCTCGATGTCGCCGTCCTCGATAAAGTCGATGATGGACTCGATCGACATAGGCGTATCGGCGTTATCTGCCGCACGCTCGGCCACGACGCGCTCGGCGCAAGCGGCACACTCCCCCGCCGACTTGCCGCATACCGGAATACCGTCGAGCGTATGGCACGTGACATTGGTGTGGTGGTCGGTAATCTCGACGACCGCGACATGGCCCCCGGCCGTGGCAGTCACCTTGATGTAGAGGTTGGGCACACCCTCGACAAGCGACACATCGCAGTAACCGGCATCGGCGAGGAGCTCGGACACGCGAGCACGGTCTTCGTCGTTAACGCTCTCGAGCACCTCGAGCGCGCTCTTGGCGTCGCCGCCCACGGCACCCAGCACGGCCGCCGCTTCAATACCGTGCATACCACCCGAGTTGGGCACGGTCACGCTCTTAACGTTCTTGATGATATTGCCCGAGCAGGCAACATCCATATGATCGGGTTCGCAACCGAGTGTCTGGCTCGCCAGCGCCGCTGCATAGGCAACGGCAATGGGCTCGGTGCAGCCGAGCGCACAGACAAGCTCGCGGTTCAAGACATCGCAAAAAGCGGCATCGCGGATGGAATCGGTAGACATAGGTATCTCCTGCTTACATAACGAACTGGGCTCTCGATAATAGTTAACTCTTTTATTTGATAACAATGCATCAGAAACCGCAACCATGGTTCCGACGGACGGCGCTTAAGCGCAATCTGACGGCATTCATTCATGAAAAGCCGGTCTTGTTGCATGCTAAAGCGTTTGACCAAAAAACGCCCGAGCGTTTACACAAAAGTCGCGCTATCATGCAGTCGAACGCGGTAAAACCTTTAGCAATTCCGCCGCACGGACCAGAGAGGAACCACTCATGAAGATTGGTATCGGCAACGACCATGCCGCCGTCGAGCTCAAGAACATCATTTCCGAGCACCTGAAGGAGCGCGGCTGCGAGGTCGTGAACTTTGGAACCGACACCTCCGAGAGCTTTGATTACCCCATCGCCGGCTACAAGGTGGGTAAGGCCGTTGCCAACGGTGACGTCGATCTGGGTATCCTGATCTGCGGTACCGGCGTCGGTATCAGCCTGGCCGCCAACAAGGTCGAGGGCGTACGCGCCGTCGTGTGCTCCGAGCCCTTCAGCGCCAAGCTCTCCCGCATGCACAACAACACCAACGTGCTTGCCTTTGGCGCCCGCGTCGTGGGATCTGAACTCGCCAAGATGATTGTCGACGAGTGGCTCGACGCCGAGTTCGAGGGTGGTCGCCACGAGCGTCGCGTCAATCTCCTCAACGAGATCGACCACACGCGTGGCCTCAAGGTCGTCGACGAAGCCTAAAGACTTACAAAGCCATACACTAACGCCAGCCCCCGCCCGAAAGAAACGTCCGGACGGGGGCTCTTTAGTAGATTTGTGGGCATTTAACAAAAGTCTACTGAAATAAAAAGAGCGCCGCGGATGGAATTCCGCGGCGCCCAAGCCACACGCTAACAGCTTTAAGGAGTCAAAGCTGGTTTAGCCAAAGAAGCGCTTGATCTCGATCTCGGCGTTCTCCAGGCAGTCGGAGCCGTGGATCACGTTGGCGTTGACATCGACAGCGAAGTCGCCGCGAATGGTGCCGGGGGCAGCGTCAAGCGGGTTGGTGGCGCCCATGAGGGTGCGCATCTTGGAGACAGCGGAGAGACCGGAAACGACCATCTTGACGACCGGACCGCTCGTCATAAAGTCGCAGAGACCGCCAAAGAAGGGCTTGTCGGCCAGATGGGCGTAGTGCTCCTCGACGGTAGCGCGCTCGAGCGTGGTCATCTCCATGCGCTCGATGACAAGGCCGCTGCGCTCAATGCGAGCAACGATCTCGCCGATCTTACGGTCGCGCACGGCGTCGGGCTTAATCATGATGAAGGTCTTCTCGATAGCCATAAGGTAGCCTTTCAAGTAGGTTCGCGCGTGCCCAAGTCCCATTCCGGCACCCGCCTGGACTGCATCGTAACAGAGTTTTAGCTGCAGTTAAACAAAAAGCTGTTTATTGAAACGCTGCAATTTATTAAAGCGCTCCATATGTGTCACTTCTGTTTCGAAGCCCGATTAGAGTACCATCCGACCGCCCATCAACCGCATCGAACAGAGCAGACGGTCGGTTGCCACCCGCGAACGTATCCCCTTCACAACCTGCCCAAAGGTCCTACAGAAGTTCTCGACAAGCCCCTCCCCCATAGCAACAAAATACGGGCGCCCGCAACAGAAGGCGCCCGTAAAAGCAAAACGATTTATCGATAAAAGGGCAATACGGCTTCAGCCAAACCCCTACTTTGCCCCGTGTCCCATCTCGACTACCTTGGTCAGCGATCCAAACGCGCCCTCGTCGGCCACGAGCTGTGACTCGGCACGCTGCAGCTGCGCGGCGACGGCGGCAGGAGCGGTGCCGCCCTCGGTCGTGCGCGCGGCGACAATCGACGGGATGTCGAGCGCCTCGGTAATGTCGCGCTCAAAGAGCGGGCTTGCCTCCTGGAACACCTCAAACGGCAGGTCCTCAAGATTACAGCCGCGCTTCTCGCACATCAGGACCAGATGCCCCACCACGGCATGTGCCTCGCGGAACGGCAGACCACGCTTAGCCAGGTAATCGGCAACATCGGTGGCGGCAAGGTGCCCCACGCCGCACTCGCGCGCCATGGCATCCTCGTTGACGGTCCAGGTCGAAATCATTCCGGCCATAACGGACAGGCACTGCATGAGCGTATGGGCAGTATCGAGCGCGCCCTCCTTGTCCTCCTGCAAGTCCTTGTTATAAGCAAGCGGCAGGCCCTTCATGGTTACGAGCAGCTGCACCAGGTTGCCATAGACACGGCCGCTCTTGCCGCGAATAAGCTCGGCAAAGTCGGGGTTCTTCTTCTGCGGCATGATAGACGAGCCGGTGGAGTAAGAGTCTGAAAGCGTGATAAAGCCAAATTCGGAGCTCGACCACAGCACGATCTCCTCGGAAAGACGCGACAGGTGCATGGCCATGACGGAGCCGGCGTAATGCAGATCGAGCAGGAAATCACGGTCGGAAACCGCATCGAGTGAGTTAGGAATCACGCCCGCAAAGCCAAGTTCGGCAGCCGTCATCTGGCGATCGAGCGGATAGCTTGTACCGGCAAGCGCGGCAGCACCCAGCGGGCAGTTGTCGGCGGCATCAAAGGCGGCCTTCAAGCGTGTAAAGTCGCGCGCGAACATCCAGGAATACGCCAGCAGATGATGCGAGAGCAGCACGGGCTGAGCGTGCTGCATATGCGTGTAACCCGGCAGAATCACCTTGTCGTACTTCTTAGCCGCATCCACCAGCACATGGCGCAGCTCAAGATTGGCCTCCATGAGCTCCTTGGCCAGTGCCTTGACGCCCAGGCGCGTGTCGGTCGCCACCTGGTCGTTGCGCGAACGTCCGGTATGCAAGCGCTTACCGGCCTCGCCGATGCGACGCGTCAGCTCGCTCTCGATGGACATATGAATGTCCTCGTCGTTGATGTCGAAAGTGAAGTTGTCGGCATCGATATCCTGTTCGATTCCGGTCAGACCCTTGGCAATCGCCTGCTCGTCCTCGGCACTGATGATGCCCTGGGCCGCCAGCATTTTGGCATGCGCCTTAGAGCCGGCGATATCCTGCTTATAGAGATGTTTGTCGACCGGCAGCGACGCGCCAAACTCCTGCGTGACCTCGGCCACTCCCGACTCAAAACGACCGCCCCAAAGAGCCATGGAACCGTCCCCTTTCTCCAAATACCAAAACAAGCGCCCAAAGCAATGCGCCATGTCGCTAAAGCGATTTTTCAACCGCTAGTTTTACACATTCCCCACTGTGCGCGGGGCCATGTAGCTAATTTGCAAAGAAGTGACGCACCAGGCACTTGGCGCCCAACGTCTCCCTCCGGATGTTGCCTTGCGAACCATCGATCCAGGCCTTCAGGCTCATAGGGACGTCCTCGACCTTCGCAGCATCGAGCTCGGGCGCGAGGGATAGTAAAGCATGCGCGATAGCATTGAACATAATGGATACTCCTCATATATATAGGCGCAGAGCCGCCAAATTGATAGAAGGAGCCCCGCCGGACAACCCCGGCGGGGCTCGGACTCAGCCGCAGTCGCGGCATCATATATGCGGGCGGAACGTAGGGGCCACCGATGTTAAGAAGTGTCAGCAAGCATAACGAAAGGTAGGGACCCCGTGCGCCCGTTATGTATCACGCGGATGGGCCGCGCGGATACCAAGGGAAGGAGGCGCTAGGCCTGGGCGGCAGCAGAGCTGGGACCCTGGACCTTTGCCCACGTCTTGAGCGACAGCGTATCGATCTCGATAAAGCCGGCGCTGGCCTTCTCGTCAAACGTGGTGTCGCGGTCGTAGGTAGCCAGACCGTAGTCGTAGAGGCTGAAGGGGCTCTTGCGGCCGACGACATGGCAGTTGCCCTTAAAGAACTTCAGACGGACAGTGCCGGTCACGAACTTCTGGGTATCGGCCATAAAGGCATCGAGCGCGTTTTTGAGCGGGCTGTACCACTGGCCGTTGTACACGGCGGTGGCCCAATCCTGCTCGAGCTTGATCTTGGTCTTGAGCAGGTCGCCCTCGACGCAGATGTCCTCAAGCGCCTTGTGGGCGGTGATGAGCGTCAGGGCGCCGGGAACCTCGTAGCACTCGCGGCTCTTGAGGCCCACCAGACGATCCTCGACCAGATCGAGACGGCCAAAGCCGTTGTCGCCAGAGATCTTGTTGAGGGCGATGATGATCTCGGAGAGCTTCATCTTCTTGCCGTCGACGGCGACGGGCTTGCCGGCCTCAAACTCAATCTCGGTATACGTCGGGGTGTCGGGCGTGTCCTCGGGGTTCTTGGTCATAACCCAGGCGTCGTCGAGCGGCTCGTTCCAGGGATCCTCCAGGTGGCCGCACTCAATGGCACGACCCCACAGGTTGTCATCGATGGAATAGGGGTTGTCGTTGGCGCCCTCGGGAACCGGCACGTTGTGGGCATGTGCGTAGGCAACCTCGTCGGGACGGCACTTCAGATCCCACTCGCGAACCGGAGCGATAACCTTAAGCTCGGGGTCGAGGGCCCTGACGGCAGCCTCAAAACGAACCTGGTCGTTACCCTTGCCGGTGCAGCCGTGGGCGACGCAGGTCGCGCCAAACTCGTGAGCGACCTCGACGAGCTTCTTGGCGAGCAGCGGGCGAGACAGGGCGGAGAGCAGCGGGTACTTATTCTCGTACATGGAGTTTGCGGCGATGGCCTTGGTCAGGAACTCATCGGAGAACTCGTCGCGTAGATCGAGCACCTGGCAATCGAGAACGCCCAGGTCGAGCGCCTTCTGCTTCTTGGCGTCCAGGCCGGTCTCCTCCTGGCCCACATTGCCGCAGACACAAACGACATCGAGATTCTTCTCGTCCTGGAGCCACTTGACACATACAGATGTATCAAGACCACCGGAATATGCGAGAACGACTTTTTCCTTGCTCATGGCTGTTTCCTTTCGCCCTTGGTAGCTAGTTAGAACATCGGTCAGTTGCAAGTCATTTCGAGGTTAAAAACCGTGCAATATCAGGTTAAATAGCAATAATCAGCACAACATGCCCTAGAAACATGCGTCTATGTCGTGCTAAAACCCAACGACCTCAAAATGACTCTGTTGGGGCATTTCACCCCATACGAACAGAGACGTTTATTATCGTCGTCGGGAAATTGCGCGCTGGCGTCGGATGGCATTGTCTGCAGTAGTGATGATCTTTACGAACTGCATCTGCCTCTCCTTTCACCTATCGCCGGGCGCAATTCATATATCGTAAACGGTACTTTTTCCTCGGTAAGCGGTTGTTTTTCCGTCTCCGTTTTCGATGTTCGCTATATTACGCTAAAGTGCCAGCAGCACAAGCGACAAATTCAAATTTCTGAAAAGTTTTTTCATTACTTTGTGAATTGCAGTGCAAATACGCTCCGTTCCTGCGACAATACGCTCGGTTACTGGTTGATGGTTATAACGTCTGAAACAATTTCGAAACGAAAGGCGCGCTTTTATGCAAACTTACGAATCGGACACCAATATCGGCAGCATTAAGATTCTCGCCGTTGATATGGACAAGACGCTTCTCACCGACGAGCGTGTACTACCCCATGGCCTCGACGAGCGCCTGGACAAGCTCGCCGAGGCTGGCATCGTGTTCTGCCCCGCCAGCGGACGCCCTGCCCCCAAGCTCGAGGAGATGTTCGAGGGTATTAAGAACCGCCTTGCTTTTTGTCCCGACAACGGAGCCTGTGTCATCTATCGCGGCAGCTATATCTATAAGAGCAACATCGATGTGGCGCTGTATCAGCAGGTGCTCGCTCGTGCCTCGGAGGACCCGCGCGCCGTTCCCGTCCTGTGCTGCTACGACGAGTTCTATGTGCTCGCCCGCGACCATCAGTACCACGACGAGATCAGCGTGTACTACAACACGATCAACTACGTCGACAGCTTTGAGGGCATCGATTTCGAGTCCAACAAGATTTCGGTCTTCTTCCCCGGCTACGACGCCGAGCCCGCATTCCGCGAGACCTATAGCCCTGCATTCTCGGATCAGCTCTACGTCACCAATGCGGGCCGCGAGTGGATCGACTTTATGAACCTGGGCGTCGACAAGGGTTCGGGCGTGGCGCATTTGTGCGAGCACCTGGGCATCGATATCACCGACGCTGCCGCCGTGGGCGACACCTACAACGATATTCCCATGCTGGAGCGCGTCGGGCATAGCTTTATCGTGGACAATGCCGAGGAGCATATGAACGCGCACGCCAAGTGGCGCATTCCGAGCAACAACGACGGGGGCGTACTGACGCTCATCGACGCCATCTTGGCGTCTCGGTAGCCGTCCCATCGGGCCTGGCCGGGCGGCACGGGATAACTTTTCGCTCGGTCAGGTCCTGCGCAAGACGAAAGCCACATTAAGTGGCTTTCTTTGCGTGCGGAATCTACGAAAAGTTAACCCGTGCCGCCCGGCCAGGCCCTAGGTTTACTTACCTGCCGCCAAGATGACGTCTTGAGTGTCTAGATACTTAGGCTGAATTTAATTGAACGAAGGACGCTCCTTGTTGATGAGGGGCGTCCTTCTGGTTTTGATTACTTTGGAATTGTGGTCGTGCCCTTACTTGGCGTCTGCCCAGGTCACTCCAGTCGAAGATTCGGCGATTAGGGGTACGCGTAGGTCTACGACGTGCTCCATGACGTCGCGGACCATGGTGGTTAGGCGCTCGACTTCGTCGACGGGGCACTCAAAGTCCAGTTCGTCGTGTACCTGCAGGATCATGTGGGCGGCAAAGCCTTCTTCTTCCAGGCGACGGCTTACGCGGGCCATGGCGATCTTGATGATGTCGGCGGCGGTTCCCTGCATGGGGTGGTTCATGGCCGTGCGCTCACCAAAGCCACGGAGTTGCGGGTTTTTGGCCTTGAGCTCCGGAATATGACGCCGGCGACCGTACATGGTCTCGGCGTAGCCCGTCTGTTTGGCGCGCGCCACCACGTTGTCGAGGAACGTACGCACGCCCGGGTAGGCCTCGTAGTAGCGGTCGATCATGTCGCGCGCCTCGGCCATCGAGATATGCAGCGACTGCGACAGGCCGTAGGCCTGCTGGCCATACACGATGCCAAAGTTCACGGCCTTGGCGCGACTGCGCAGGTCGGGCGTTACCTCGGACACCGGCACACCAAACACGCGCGCCGCCGTCTCGGCATGGAAGTCCTCGCCCTCGTTAAAGGCGCGCACCAAGTGCTCGTCACCCGAGAGATGTGCCAGCAGACGCAGCTCGATCTGCGAGTAGTCCACCGCCAAAAAGACGCTTCCCTCGCCTGCCGAAAACGCCGTCTTGACGGTACGCCCCAGCTCCGAGCGCGTCGGGATGTTCTGCAGGTTCGGGTCGCTCGAAGACAGACGCCCCGTCGCGGTGATGGTCTGGTTGTACGTAGTGTGCACACGGCCGTCACCACGGCGTAGCGGGCCCAGCGTGTCCAGATAGGTGGACTTGATCTTGGACTTCTCGCGCCAGTCCAAGATCAGACGCACGATTTCGTGGTCACGCGCAAGGTCGCTCAGCACCTTGGCGTTGGTCGAATAATAGCCGCGTTTAGTCTTCTTGAGGCCCTTGGTCGGAAGCCCCATCACATCAAAGAGCACATGCGACAGTTGCATAGGACTGCCAATATTAAAGGTCTCGTCACCCGCCAGGTCGCGAATACTGCGCTCAACCTCGGTAATCTGGGTCGCCAGACCCTCGGACAGACTGTGCAGACGGTCGGGGTCCACGAGCATGCCCGCGCGCTCCATCTTGGCAAGTACCGGAACGAGCGGCATCTCGATGCCATCGAACACGTTGGCGGCATTCTCACGGGCCATGCACTCGCGCAACGGCGCCACGAGCGCCAGCGTCAGAGCCGCAGTACGGGCGGCAGGCGCCGGAGCGTCCTCACCAGCACCCTCTGCGCCGCGCACCGCAGGCAGCGCCATCTGCAGATACGTATCGGCAAGATATGCCTCATCGAACTCGGAGCGATCGGAATCCAGCAGATAGGCAGCGACCACGGTATCGAAGATACGCGTGGAATCGGCAGCGAGCGGATCCATGAGCTCGGGCTCAGAAGAATCGATGGGCGAAAGCTCGTGCAGCAGCGCCTTCGTATCCGGGCTCGCCACGCGGCCCTCCATAAACAGGCGCGCAAGCACGCCGGCGATCACACCGTGAGCGAAGTTGAAGCCATCGACTACGGTAGTGGTACCGCCGTCGCCCTCCTCGAGCGCGAACAGGCCCTTGGACGTCGCCAACCACAGCGTGCGCGTCAGTCCAAAGAGCGCGCCCTCTTCCTTGTCGTCGTCCACCACGGCGGCGACCCACTCGCC
>URJD01000053.1 GCA_900548075.1 uncultured Collinsella sp. | reverse complement strand
TGACGCACCGCGCGCTCGAGAAGGACGTCCAGGCTGCCGCCGCCGAGCTTGCCAGCGTCGACTGCGTGGCCGAGGTCGCCAACGTCCTGCGCATCGAGGACGTCGAGGCATGGACCGAAGGCGTCATGGCCAACTAGTTCGGTTCTCGGCAAGTCAAACAACGCATGAGGGGCTCCTATCCGATTGGATGGGAGCCCCCTTTAGTTACATTTTTCGAGCGAACTGGTCGACTAACGTTTGAACAACTTGACCGTTCGTCGGCAACCGTGGATACCGTTTGCCGATATGCGACGGCAGCTGTATTTTGCCGCCGCTATGCTGTGCTGCGTATGTCCGCCCGCGATGAGAGGAAGCACCATGTTGCTCGAGGGCAAGAAAGCAATCATCACCGGAGGCACGCGCGGTATCGGCTATGCGATCGCCTGCCGTTTTATCGAGGAAGGCGCTGCCGTCACCGTCTTTGGCTCGCGCCAGGAGACTGCCGACGCGGCGGCTGAGAAGCTGGTAGCCGCCTATCCCGACGCCAAGGTCTGGGGCCGCTCCTGCGACCTCACCTCGCTCGAGGCCGTGACCGAGGCCTTTACCCAGGCTGCAGCCGACATGGGCGGCTTGGACACGGTCGTCAACAACGCCGGCATCTCCCAGCGCTCGCCGCTGCTCAACTACACGGCAGAGGAGTTCGCCAAAGTTATGGACCTCAACGTCGTCGCCGTCTTTAATGGCCACCAGGCTGCCGCCAAGATCATGACCGAAGCCGGCCACGGCGGCACCATCACCACCACGAGCTCGATGGTCGCTAAGTACGGTCAGCCCTCCGGCGTTGGCTACCCCACGTCCAAGTTCGCCGTCAACGGCATGGTCCAGTCGCTCTCGCGCGAGCTCGCCCCCATGGGCATTCGCGTTAATGCCGTAGCACCCGGTGTAACCAAAACCGACATGGTCGCCAACCTGCCCGAAGAGGTCATCAAGCCCATCATCGCCACCATTCCGCTGGGTCGCATGGGCGAGCCCGAGGATGTCGCCAACGCCTTTGTTTTCCTGGCGAGCGATATGTCCTCCTACGTCACGGGCGCCATCCTCCCCGTCGACGGAGCCGCCCGCTCCTAAAGGTCGCAAGCCACAGCTTTAAACCTCAACCGAGCTCAACGCAAGAAGGCGCGCTGCCTGCATCAACCGCAGGCAGCGCGCCTTCTATTATTTGGACGGAACCCGTATCCCGACATTCCTCGCTACTTGCCGTCGTCGTTCTCGGCCTCTTCGCGCGCGTAGAGCTCCAGCATGCGGCGGCGGTATTCGCGCACGGCGAGCTTAGCGCGCTCCAGGCGGCGGCGCTCACGCGGAGTCAGCTTGGACGGGTCGATCTCGTCGCCATAGGTCTTCTCGGCCAGCAAATGGGCGGCGTCCACGATACGGGCATCGATGTGTCCGCTTGCCGCCTCGGTCGAGAGGCGGTCGGCAATGGAATCAAGGGTAGGTATGCCGTCGAGCGAACGCCCATGGCCATGCGAGGTCAAAAGCTCGTGCTCTCGTGCGAGCAGGCTCGCCAGGTCGTGATGGGCGCGCAGAATATCGAGCGCGTCGGATGGATGCTCGGCAACCTCTGCCACGGCGGCGACCGGCGCAGCATCCACCACGCGGTAGAAGAGCTGCGCGAGCAATGGCATCAAGAACACTGTGATGGCACCGGCGGCAACCATGACCGACGCAATATCTTGCGACAGCGCGCCCGCGTTGACGGCAACGCTTGTCACGGCAACGATGATCGGCAGCGCCGTGGTGCAGTACAGGGCCACGGTAATGCGACCATACGCCGACACATCGCGCGTCGCAGGACAAATGCTCATAGAAATAAGAATGGGCACGGCACGAATAATCAGCAGCGCCACGATAAAGCCCACGAGCAGACCCGGGCGCGACGCCACGGCCGTCAGGTCGATCTTTGCGCCCGATACGGTAAAGAACACCGGAATCAAAAAGCCGTAGGCCAGGCCGTCGAGCTTGGTCTCGAGCGTATGGTTGCCCTCGGGGATGATGTAGCGCAGGACAAAGCCGGCGGCAAAAGAACCCAACACGATGTCGAGATCAAAGACAGCTGAGAACGCCACGAGCGTGACCAGGATGAGCACCGTCAGGCGCACGAAGGTCTGCGACGTGGTATCGGCGCGCTCCTCAACAAACGCAAAGAAGCGGCTGCCGACGCGCTTGGAGCGGCTCGGGACCACGGCAAGCAACACGCACACGGCCGCAAACAAGCCCAAGATCAACAACGTCTGAATTCCCGTGCGGGCAGACAGAAGCACCGACATGGCGAGCACGGGACCGAGCTCGCCCCAAGTGCCATACGCGAGAATCGAGTCGCCCACGCGCGTTCCGGCAAGCGAACGCTCGCGCATGATGGGCACGAGCGTGCCGAGCGCCGTAGAAGTGAGGGCAAGCGTCACGGCGATACCGTCGAAATGACTGACCGAGAACCACGGGGTAAAGCGCACGGCAAGCCAGGCGATACCAAACGTGACGACCCACGTCGCCAAGCCGTAGCGCCCCTCGACGCCCGTGATGCTCTTGGGGTCGATCTCAAAGCCGGCAAGCAGGAACAAGAAGGCCAGACCGAGCTCGGACACAAGCGAGACCTCGGCATCTACATGGATGACGCCGAGCATATGGGGTCCCAGCACCGCGCCGAGCACGAGCAAAAAGACCGTCTCGGGAACGGGTTTTCCAGGAATCGCCGAGGCGATGAAGGGGCTTGCAAAGGCCACGAGCGCGATGATGGCGAGTGAAACGAATGCCATGTGATGCCTTTCTCTTGTTTGCGCTTCACTGTAGCACCCTCGCCGTCCTCAACGCGCCGCGAGCTGTCGTATCATAGTGAGGTTTACAAACATGTGGCTCAAGGCGACCGCAGGGCAGACCCCGCAAACCGACCGCTGCCGCATACCGTACCGTACGCCCAACCGATCAGGAAGGCAGGAACCAATGGTCTCTCGTATCTACGTGGAGAAGAAACCCGGGTTCGACGTCGAGGCTCAGCAGCTCAAGGGCGAGCTGACCGAGATTCTCGGCATCAAGGGCATCGAGGCCCTGAGGATCATCAACCGCTACGACGTCGAGGGCATCGACGAGGAGCTTTTCCGCTCCTGCGTGCCGACCGTCTTTAGCGAGCCCCAGGTCGATGTGACCTACGACGAGCTCCCCGCAAGCGATGGCGCCGTCTTTGCCGTCGAATTCCTGCCTGGCCAGTTTGACCAGCGCGCTGACTCCGCCAGCGAGTGCGTGCAGCTCATCAGCCAGGGCGAGCGCCCCGCCGTGCGCTCCGCCAAGGTCTATATGATCTCGGGCCCTCTGGACGAAGCCGCCATCGAGGCCATCAAGCACTACGTGGTGAACCCCGTCGAGGCGCGCATCGCCTCGCTCGACCTGCCCGAGACGCTGTACATGGAGACCCCCGAGCCCCAGCCCGTCGAGGTGCTCGACGGCTTCCGCGAGCTCGATGAGGCCGGCCTCGCCGCCTTTATTTCCGAGCGCGGTCTTGCCATGGACGAGGCGGACATCGCCTTCTGCCAGCAGTACTTCCGCGATGAGGATCGCGATCCCACCATCACCGAGATCCGCGTGATCGACACCTACTGGTCCGATCACTGCCGCCACACCACCTTCGGCACCGTCCTGGACAACGTGACGATCGACGACGCCGTGGTGCAGCAGGCCTTCGACCGCTACATGGAGATGCGCCACGAGCTCGGTCGCGACGCCAAGCCCGTCTGCCTCATGGACATGGGCACCATCGGCGCCAAGTACCTTAAGAAGACCGGCGTCATGACCGATGTCGACGAGTCCGAGGAGATCAACGCCTGCACCGTCAAGGTGAAGGTCGATGTCGACGGCGAGGACCAGGACTGGCTGTTCCTGTTTAAGAACGAGACCCACAACCACCCGACCGAGATCGAGCCCTTCGGCGGTGCCGCCACCTGCGTGGGCGGCGCCATCCGCGACCCGCTCTCGGGCCGCAGCTACGTGTATCAGGCCATGCGTGTCACCGGCGCCGGCGACCCCACCGTCCCCGTGTCCGAGACCCTCGAGGGCAAGCTGCCGCAGCGCAAGCTCGTGACCACCGCTGCCGCCGGCTACTCCAGCTACGGCAACCAGATTGGCCTTGCCACCGGTCAGGTCAACGAGCTCTATCACCCCGGCTACGTGGCCAAGCGTATGGAGGTCGGCGCCGTGGTGGGCGCTACCCCGGCAAACCACGTGCGCCGCGAGTGCCCCGCCCCCACCGACAAGATCATCCTGCTGGGCGGCCGCACCGGCCGTGACGGCATCGGCGGCGCCACCGGCTCCTCCAAGACCCAGAACACCGAGTCCATCGAGACCTCGGGCGCCGAGGTCCAGAAGGGCAACGCCCCGGTCGAGCGCAAGCTGCAGCGTCTGTTCCGCCGCGGCGACGCCTGCCGCCTGATCAAGCGCTGCAACGACTTTGGCGCCGGCGGCGTCTCGGTCGCCGTGGGCGAGCTTGCCGACGGCCTGTATGTCGACCTGGACACCGTGACCAAGAAGTACGACGGCTTGGACGGCACCGAGCTCGCCATCTCCGAGTCCCAGGAGCGTATGGCCTGCGCCGTCGCCGACGGTGACGTCGAGGAGTTCATGGGCTACGCCGCCGAGGAGAACCTGGAGGCGACCGTTATCGCCGAGGTTACCGCCGAGCCGCGCATGCGCATGGCCTGGAACGGTGTCGCCATCGTCGACCTATCCCGCGAGTTCCTCAACTCCAACGGCGCGCCCAAGCACCAGGTCGCCCACGTGTGCGCCCGCAGCGTGTGGCAGCCCAGCTGGGCCGGCACCACGCTTGCCGAGCGCATGACCTCGCTTGTCACCGACCTCAACGTTGCCTCCAACAAGGGCCTTTCCGAGCGCTTCGACTCCACCATCGGTGCCGCAACCGTGCTTATGCCTTTTGGCGGCAAGACGCAGCTCACCCCGAGCTCGGCCATGGTCGCCAAGTTCCCCGTGGACGGCGAGACCACCACGGCAAGCGCCATGGCATGGGGCTTCAACCCCTACCTGATGGAAGCCGACCAGTTTGCTGGCGCCTACCTGTCCGTGGTCGAGTCCATCGCCAAGCTCGTGGCCGCCGGCTTTGAGCACAAGCGCGCCTACCTCTCCTTCCAGGAGTACTTCGAGCGTCTGCGCACCGAGGCCGAGCGTTGGGGCAAGCCCATGGCGGCAGTACTCGGCGCCCTCATGGCCCAGGTCGACTTGGGCGCCGGCGCCATCGGCGGCAAGGATTCCATGAGCGGCTCGTTTGAGGACGAGGCCGGCGAGCTCAACGTTCCGCCGACCCTGATCAGCTTCGCCGTGGCCGTGGGCAAGGCGGCGCGCGCCGTCTCCCCTGAGTTCAAGGGCCTGACGCACCGCGTCGTCCGTATCGCCCCCGCCACCTACGGCGAGGATTACCGTCCCGACGCTCAGCAGCTGCTCGCAGCGTTCGACGCCGTCGAGGCGCTCACTGCTACCGGCAACGCCCTGGCCATCTCCACGCCCGGCTACGGCTGCGGCGCCGAGAGCCTCTTTAAGATGTGCGTCGGTAACCAGATCGGTATCGAGCTTGCCGAGGACGTAGACGTGGAGAGCCTCTTCACCCCGCTCTACGGCAGCTTTATCGTCGAGCTCGCCGAGGACGCCGAGCTGCCCGAGGTCGCCGACGGCGTTGTCGTCGAGCCCCTAGGTACCACCGTCGAGGGCTATGTCATCGACACCGGCTCCGAGGTCATCGAGCTCGCCGAGCTCCAGGAAGCCTGGGAAAGCGGCATCGAGGGCGTCTTCGCCTACCGCAGCGCCGGCGAGACCCCCGAGGTCGAGACCATCGACTTCCGCGCCAAGGACATTCACGTGTACGGCGGCGCCGAGATCGCCCGCCCGCGCGTGATCATCCCCGTGTTCCCCGGCAACAACTGCGAGTACGACAGCGCCCGCGCCTTCCGTGCCGCCGGTGCCGAGGCCGACACCTTCGTGATCAACAACCTCACGCCCGAGGCCGTCGCCGAGAGCACCCACGAGCTTGCCCGCCGCATCCGTGCAAGCCAGATCGTCATGATCCCCGGCGGCTTCTCGGGCGGTGACGAGCCCGACGGCTCCGCCAAGTTCATCACGGCGTTCTTCCGCGCTCCCGAGGTCACCGAGGCAGTCCGCGACCTGCTCCAGGCCCGCGATGGCCTGATGCTGGGCATCTGCAACGGCTTCCAGGCTCTGGTCAAGCTCGGCCTGGTGCCCTACGGTGACATCGTCGACGCCACGCCCGATGCGCCCACGCTGACCTTTAACACCATCGGTCGCCACCAGAGCCGTCTGGTGCGCACCCGCATCTCGTCCAACCTGTCCCCGTGGCTGTCGCAGTGCAGCCTGGACGACCCCTACACCGTCGCCATCAGCCACGGCGAGGGCCGCTTTGTCGCCAACGACGAGGTGCTCGCCCAGCTGATCGCCAACGGCCAGGTCGCCACGCAGTACGTGGGCGAGGACGGCAAGCCCAGCATGGATCTTTCCGTCAACCCCAACGGCTCCGCACTCGCCATCGAGGGTATCACGAGCCCCGACGGCCGCGTCCTGGGCAAGATGGGCCATGCCGAGCGTCGCGGCGACAACCTGTACCGCAACGTGCCCGAACATGTCCCCGGCGACAAGTTCATGCCGATCTTTGAGAGTGGCGTAGCCTACTTCGCCTAAAGCTTTCCCATCGGGTACAATCCCCTCGGGTAACAACACCCGCCACCGGCACCCCCGGTGGCGGGTTCTTTTTTTTGCTTCGCGCATACAGGAAGGACATCATGCAAAGCCGCAAGCCGTATCTCGCCACCCTGCCCGGACTCATCCTGGGTTGTCTTGTTTGCTGTGCACTCTGGGGGTCGGCCTTCCCCTGCATCAAGATCGGCTACGGCCTCTTTGGCATTCCGGCGCACGATAGCGCCTCGCAGCTGCTCTTCGCGGGTCTGCGCTTCACCCTTGCCGGCATGCTGGTTATCGCCGGTATGAGTGCGGCCCAGCGCCGCCCGCTCGTTCCGCAGGTGCGCGATATCAAGCCCATCTTTGTCTTGTCGCTCTTCCAGACTATCGGGCAGTACTTCTTTTTCTACCTGGGACTCTCGCGCGCCAGTGCCATGTCGAGCTCCATCATCGAGGCCAGCGCCAACTTCCTAGCCATCCTCTTTGCCGCCCTGGCGTTTCGCGCCGAAAAGCTCGATGTGGCCAAGGTGCTCGGCTGCGTACTGGGCTTTGCCGGTGTCGCGCTCGTCAACCTTTCGGGCACGGACGGCACCTTTGGCTTTACGCTCGACGGCGAGGGCTTTATCCTGGCCTCCACCGTCGCGGGTGCCCTTTCGACCTGCCTGATCGGCATCTTCTCGCGCGAGCATGACGGCGTCTTACTTGCCGGGTGGCAGTTCTTGGTCGGCGGCCTGGTCCTCACCGCCATCGGCTTTTTGATGGGTGGCGTGCTCTCCCCCACGGCGATTGCCCCCGCCATCGCGCTCATCATCTACATGGCGCTTATCTCCGCGGTCGCCTACTCGCTGTGGTCGCGCCTGCTTGCCGTCAACCCCGTCAGCCGCGTCTCGGTCTTTGGGTTTATGAACCCCGTCTTTGGCGTGCTGCTGAGCGCGCTGCTGCTCGGCGAGGGCGCTGACACGAGCCCCGTTACCGTCATCGTTGCCCTGCTGTTGGTCTGCGGCGGCATCATCATCGTCAACAAACCCAAAAAAGCCTAACGAACTGCCCTTATTTAGCAGAGGGGATTCACATACTTTAGTTTAATGGAGTACATCGGTGAGCTGAGGGCCACCGCGCACGCCAGCGTGCGCCCTTTTTCTAGCGTATCTGGACGCCGGCTTTCTTTTTCTCGGCCTTGACGCGGTAGAGTTCCGCATCGGCGGCGCGAAGCAGGTTTTGCCAGGTATCAATACCATCGCCGACCCGCGCGTAACCGATGGACATCCGCAATGCATACGGCACCTCGGCGCGCGCGAGCTCGCCGTTGATTGTCGCGCACAGATGCATGATATCCTGTTCTGCCGCTGCCTTTTGGAGCACCACAAACTCATCGCCACCATAGCGCGCGATAAACCCACCAGCCGGTGAGCAGACATCCTTGAGCGCCGTCGCAACAACCTGAAGAGCATGGTCGCCCTCCACATGTCCATAGCGATCGTTAATCTGCTTAAAGGCGTCAGCGTCCATCATAAGCAGATATACATCTTCGGCCTGATCCACATTTGAAAAGAGCGACAGCATATAGGTCTCAAAACGGTTGCGATTGTTAAGTCCAGTCAACGGGTCGGTCGAGATCAGCTGCTCCTGGTAGATGATGTAGAGCAGCAACATGCTAATCATTATGCCGACACAAAGGCCGGGCACCGAGTATACGACCTGAAAGGTACCGCCCACCAGGGCCGGAATGGCGAAAAATGCCAAGGTTCGATAGATGGCCTTCGTCTGCAGGCTCTCGACCCTGCGAGATTGCACAAACGCATGCAGGGACGTATGTATAACGTAACAGTAGCTGACGATGGGCTGGATCATATAGGCAAAGCCGCGACGATACACGCCCTGCGAATCGATATAGAACAGGGTGTGCGTCCAGTAACTGGTAAACGCCAGCACGACCACCAGAGCCGTAGGCAACGCTACAAGCACCACCCTATAGCGCGAGGTCAAAAGGCGAGAACCCTGCACCGTCTCGGAATAGATAAACCAAATGAGACACGCGATAGCAAAGAGCGAAAACGAAACCGCGTTGGAAATCCAGTTGGCAGCAATGCCCAACGTGCCGTCCACACCGTCCGAAAGCGTCCAGATCATATCGAATAATATGTACGCGGCAGAGGTGTAGCCAAGCATGCTAAACAATAGCTGCTGGGTGCTCGAGAACAAGGAGCGACGACTTCGCACGGCAAGCCCGATAAGAACAATCATGCATAGCAGGAATATCTCAATCTTGAGTGCCTTAACCACTAGCGCCATCCCTTCAATATCCAAGTGGTCAGAATCGCCCAATTCGAATCAGGGCAATAAACACCCCTTTACTCCGCAGGGGTAAAGGGGATAATAGCAGAGCGCCCGAACATCACTGCAAAACAGTTTCTGTTCGGGCGCCCATACGGCGCGAATTGCACACGCCGGCATCGTTGATGGGTATCGATTGCTACTCGCCATCGATGTCAGTCGCGACGGCCTCTTCGATGGCCTCGACACCGACAGGCGACAGATCCTCCTTGCCTTGGCAGAACTTCTTGTCGACCCAGCCAGTCAGAATCGGAGCCATGATCGCCGTGATGATAACGGCGGTGGCGATCTGAGCGTACGCGGTGGGCGCAAGCTCGGCGTAGCGCGGTGCGACCTCGGCGAGGGCAACCGGTGTGGTCATAGCCGTGCCGGCAATGGTGGAGCAAGCCACAGCGGCCTTGCCATTGCCGCCGCACAGACGCTCGAACGCAAAGGTGATGGGACCGACGACAAACAGCGTGACAAGGCCCAGCAAGATGCCGGAAATACCGCCGGTGATAAAGCTCGACAGGCTCATGGACGCACCGAGCTGAAATCCGATGACGGCAATCGCGGGATTGGCACCGGGAACCAGCAGGTTCTTGATAAACGGGAACAGGTTGCCCAGAACCATGCCAATAACGAGTGGCAAGATGGAGCCGATAATGGTGCCAATGGGAATGTTGGCGAGGCCGGAAACACCGAGGATGATCATCGTGACGGCGGGGCCAGCCGTAAAGAACAGGATACCGACGGCGCCCTGCTCGGACTCATCGCCGAACTCGCCCATGATGCCCGTATAGAGCGCCATGTTGCAAA